>NZ_LVWH01000092.1:0-99745 GCF_001909045.1 Paenibacillus sp. P3E
ATTTTAAATTTATTTTTCCAGTTCCACTAAAAACAGACGAACAATATATTTTGAAACTGACCTCTTCAGCTTCGGGTCATGAGATCAGCTTACCCAATGTTAACTCTCAATATGGAAGTGCTTATCTTTATACCAATGCCTACAAAAATGGCGAAGCCGATGCTTTTGTCTATGAATACCGTCAGAAGGGCATCGTAACCGGCGATCCATATGCACCTGCTAAGCCTACAGGATTGAAGGCATCTGGCAACGGAAGTCTGTATGTAACCTGGGACAGCAATAAGGAAGATGATCTAGAAGGTTACCTGGTCTGGCTGGATGGCAGTCTGCTGACAGAACCTATTAAGCGAACAAACTTCACTATTAACGGTTTAACCAATGGTAAGATTTATCATATTAATGTAGCAGCTGTAGACAAAGTGGGCAATCGCTCGCTGCAAGCTTACATCTTTCCAGTGCCTCAGGCTTCTGGAGGGGGGACGTCAGGAGGTGGAAGTACACCAGGCGGAGGCGGAGGTAGTGCAGCAGGAGGAGGCGGGGCCTCAGGACCAAGCTCATCTGTCCCTGCGGTGGTAGCGGTTAAATCTCTTATCAGTGTAGTCGACCTGGCTGGAGTCACGAAGGCCTTAGACATAGCACTCAAAAGTGAGAACGGGAAGGTAACTGTACCTGTAGCCAGCGATATTAAGCAGCTCCTGCTGCCTGCAAGCTCTGAAGCAATCAACAAAGACAATGCGCTGGTTGTCTCTAAAGATAATCTGTCTATTGAAATTCCAGGTGGTGATCTGGAGAAGCTTAAGGCTTCTGTGCCAGCAGAGCAGCTAAAGGATGCGAAGATTTCCGTCTCCTTTACTCCGCTTAGCAGTGATGATATTGCCAAGGCAACAAGCGGAACTACCGGTAAATCGGCGAATACTGCAATTACCTCCGCTGGTGCGGCTTTTGATTTTGGCTTATCGCTCATAACGGCAGATGGCAAGGAAACGAAGATGTCTGAGCTCGATTTTCCGGTCACGTTGAAATTGAAGATTAACGAAGGCGTGGATACCCCGCTCTCAGGTGTTTATTATTTGGATGCACAAGGCGGACTGCAGTACACAGCAGGACAACTGGAGAGCGGCTATCTGAGTGTTCAGACCAGTCATTTCAGCAAATACGCTGTGCTGCAATACAGTAAATTGTTCAGTGACGTTTCCGCTACTCATTGGGCATCCGGTGCCATTCAAGCAATGGTGGCTCAGCAGGTGGTGACAGGGACAAGTGATCTGCACTTCTCCCCTAATCAAATGGTGACACGGGCCGAATTTGCTGCGTTTATTGCCCGCAAGCTGAATCTGAAGGCAGGCAATGCAAGCAGCTTCAGTGATGTTGGAGTGGCCAAATGGTATGCGGATGAGGTTGCTGCAGCTTCTGCGGCCGGTATCGTAACGGGAATCTCCGGTTCGGCATTTGCACCGGACAAGCTTATTTCCCGGCAGGAGATGACAGCCATGCTGATCAAATCTTATCTCTATAAAAATAATAAGTCACTGAGTACGGTAAAAGCTTCTAGTGCTTTTGCCGACTACAGCTCCATTTCAAAGTGGGCCCGGCCATATGTGGCTTATGCTCATGAGCTGGGTCTGATTCAGGGCCGGAGCGGCAATAAGTTCCAGCCTCTGCAGAATGCGACCCGGGCCGAAGCGGTTCAATTGATCTCCAAGCTGTAGAACCAGCAAATCATGTATTATGAAAAGAGGCTGTTCCTGAACTGTTATGACCTAACAGTTACAGGGACAGCCTCTTCGTCATACATGTTCTTAGCGGTGCTGCACATACCGGTTGCACTTGCTGGCAGCCTGGACAGCGGCCAGCTCTGCGGGAGAGAGCGGAGCGGCTGTGGCAGCTGCCGCATTCAGCCGCAGCTGCTCCAGGCTGCTCGCGCCCGGAATGATAGCGGCAACTGCCGGATTTGCAAGCGGATAATTCAGCGCTGTCTCGGTAAGGGTACGGGAGCCGCCGCTCTGCTTCAGTAGATGTTCATGCAGCCCTACCAGTTCCTCGCTATCGTAGCCAAGATATTCCCGTTTGGCTTTACTGGCGCCATGTTCGGTTAATATGCCGCTTGCCAGCGGTCCCCGGGCGATCACACTGATGCCCTTCTGTTCCAGCAGGGGCAGAACCTCTTCTTCAGGCCGCCGGTCCAGGATGCTGTACTGGCTCATGACACTGACAATATTGGAACGGGAGACGTATTCCTTGATCACATTCGGGCGGATGGAGGAGATGCCGTAGTAGCGTATCAGTCCCTCCTGCTTCAGCTCCTCGAAGGCTTCAATGGTCTCGTCAATCGGATCTTCGAGCGTACCACCATGCAACTGGTACAGGTCGATATAATCCGTCTGCAGTCTGTGCAGGCTCTCTTTTACTGCCGACTTTATATAAGCTTTGGAAGGGTCCCAGGTCCAGCCTTCCTGACCAGGGACTCTGCGGTTGCCGACTTTGGTAGCGAGGATAACGTCTGCCCGGCGTTGACGCAGCGCCTGCCCGATAATTTCTTCATTCCGCCCGGCATCATAGAGGTCGGCAGTATCCAGAAAGTTAACGCCTAGCTCAAGCGCCTCATGAATAATCGGAATCGCCGTGGCTTCGTCGGTCCCCAGGGACATGCAGCCGAGACCCATGACACTTACGTATAGATCGGACTTTCCTAAACGGTTCTTGTTCATTTGCTTCCCTTTCTGTGTTGTTTTTTGTGTACATTATAGCATTCCCACAGCAAAAGACGGCAATAGAGCGCCGCCGCAGCCTGCCAGCTGTGCGGTCACTATTGCCGTCTTTGTGTGTGTATGCGTTCAGCTTATCCCCGCAAAATAGCCTCGATTTGTTCCAACTCTTCCGCGCTGAGTTCAGGCGCGTTCAAGGAGGCTACGGCATCCTCGATCTGGCTCACCTTGCTTGCGCCGATCAGAGCCGAGGTCACTTTGCCGCCGCGCAGCACCCATGACAGGGCCAACTGCGACATTTTCTGTCCGCGTGCAGCAGCCAGATCGTTCAGCTGGCTGACCTTGCTGATCACCTCTGCAGTGATTTCCTTCTCTGAGAGGAACACGCTCGGTCCGGCTGCGCGGGAATCCGGTGTGATTCCTTTGAGGTAGCGGTCGGTAAGGATACCTTTTTGCAGCGGAGAGAAGGCGATGGTGCCGATGCCTTCCTCAGCCAGCACATCCTGCAGCCCCTCTTCAATCCAGCGCGACATCATGGAGTAATTCGGCTGGTGGATCAGGCAAGGCGTGCCGAGACGGCGGAGAATCTGAGCCGCTTCCCGCGCTTCGTCAGCCTTGTAATTGGAGATACCGACATACAGCGCTTTACCTTGACGCACAAGCAGATCCAGCGCCGCCATTGTTTCTTCCAGTGGTGTATTCGGGTCCGGGCGGTGATGGTAGAAAATATCCACATAATCCAGTCCCATCCGTTTCAAGCTCTGATCGAGACTGGAGACAAGATATTTCTTCGAGCCCCATTCGCCATAAGGGCCTGGCCACATATAATAGCCTGCTTTGCTGGAGATGATCATCTCGTCGCGGTAGACGGCGAAATCTTTGCGCAGAATCTGCCCGAATGTCTCTTCAGCCGATCCGGCAGGCGGACCGTAGTTATTAGCGAGGTCGAAGTGGGTAATGCCTAGATCGAAGGCCCGTCTGATCATGGCCCGGCCGTTCTCGAACACATCGTTGCCGCCAAAATTATGCCACAGCCCGAGTGAGATCGCCGGGAGAAGCAGGCCGCTGCGGCCGGTACGGTTGTACTTCATATTTGCATAACGTTCAGGACTAGCATTGTACATTTTTTTACCTCCTAAAAGTTTTGTAAGCGTTACTTCCTGCATTTACTTCGAACAAACTAGGATCGTAAGCATAAGCTTAAGTTTTGTAAGCCAAAGCATCATCGTGTTACTCCGTACAAAACTAACTTCTTAAGCATTCGCTTAAGACTTGTAAGCGTAATCATCGTGTGATAGAGGAGAGGCGGCTTGCCCTCATTTTTGCCGAAATAAAACCATTGGAATCACCAAGAATAATCACACGTAAGCATTTGTTTCAGCCGATCCCGGTCACGCTCTTATTGTAGCGGATGCACGGAGACAAACGTATGTCAGCAAGGAAGAAGTTTATAGAACAATGTCATTATCGGCATGACGGATGCGGTACTCCTTGGGCGAGCAGCCCTTTACCTTCTTGAACATACGCGAAAAAAGCAGCGGGTCCTGGTAGCCGACAGACCGCGAGATTTCACCAATCGTACAATTTGTATCCGTTAAAAGCTCACACGCTTTGGCAATACGGAAATTGAGCAGGTACTGTTGCGGCGGCAGGCCGACGGTCTTTTTGAATAACGCGGATAAATATTTGCGGTCCAGCTTCAGGGAGGAGGACATCATCTCCACGGTAACATTTTCACAGTAATGGGCATGCAGATAGTGGAGACATTGCTCAACGTAAATACTCTTTTGGCGTGGAACCGGGAAAATGTCCGCCGCCGCAGGAACCGTGCGCAGCAGCAGGCCAAAGAACTCATACATGATCGCCTTGAGCGGCAGATCGAGACTGCCTGTGTGGTCAGCCGCAGCACTAAGCCGGTCATAGAGTACGGGCATCAGTGATTCATCCATCGGAAAGATGGGGTGTTCGGGCGTGAGAGAGGTTTTGGATAGCAGATATCCAATCTCTTCTCCCGTAAAAGCAACCCATGAATACATCCAGGGATGATCCGTGTCCGCCGCATAACGGGTGACAATATGAGGATAAGTCAGGAAGGCTTGTCCAGGCTGCAAAATGTGGGTTTCTTCTCCTACAGTGACTTTGCCGGTTCCTTTGTGAATGAAATGGATTTTGTACAGGTCGCGCACGCCGGGGCCAACGCTATGTCCGGGAGCACACTGCTCACGTCCCCAATAATGAAGATGCAGATCGGAATTGCCCCGGAAGGGGCGCTCTGAATTATATTTGAATATGGCCATGCTTCAGCCTCTTTTCGGTATGGGATGGCTCCGGGATGGATATACACTTCATTATACAATAGATCGTTCGTGGCAGATCAACCGCAAAAAGTCCCAGACCCCAGGCTGAGGGCGGGACTTCCAGGATTTAGAATGGGGAGGCATAGCGGGGCACAGCTTGCTGTACCGGATGACGGAAAAACAGCCAGCCCGGTGTCAACCGGAATCAGGCTTCCATTTTGAGCATTACCAGTTCTTCGACCGGCTCGCCGTTCACGAGATGCTCCTCTACAATACGCGCCACATCATCCGTAGTCACATTGTAATACCAGATGCCGTCGGGATAGACGATAACAAAAGGCCCGTTGCCGCAAAGGCCGAGACAGCTGGTTTTGTTGATTTTGACGGTTTTGTTAATCCCTTTTTCCACGAGCTGTTCCTTGAATTCCTGCATGACCTCTTCCACATCCTGATTATTACAGTGCTCGCTGCAGCAGAAGAGCAGGTGCTTCTTCAGCACCTTGAGTCGCATATTCATCCTACGCCTCCTTGGTTGTGTGAAAATAGTTGACCCTATCTTACGAGGAGTATAGACCCTTTTGCATCATCTGTAATCGGGTAACGGTCAAAGTTCCCAAAGGCTTAACAAATGCCCTGAAACCAGGATATTCACGTTAGATTATCTAACCCGAATTCTATAAATTTGATGAAAATGTGTCTAGTTTTCTATTTCCCGAATGTTTTCCTGTTTCATAAATTGTTTTGTGGATTTAGCATGAAAAGGGATATTCTACAGTTTCGGCCCCGGTTGTTTGGTTAAGTAAGAGGTGTGAAACAAGCTGCATCATCAATGGACACCCAAAACATGCTATCAGGAGGGAATCGTTATGAATAAGAAAATTGTAGGTGTATTTTATACCGAACATGAGGCTTCGCAGGCTATCGAGGAGTTAAAAGGCCGCGGATTTATGACAGAGGATATCTCAGTGATTGCACGGAACAAACAGGATGTCGAAACTATCAATAATGAAACGGGTACCAAAGCGCCTGAGGGAATGGCTTCAGGGGCGGCAACCGGCGGTGTGCTGGGAGGTGTGACCGGACTTCTGGCAGGTATCGGAGCACTAGCGATTCCAGGGATTGGCCCTATTCTTGCGGCGGGACCCATTGCGGCTACGCTGGCCGGAGCTGCGGTGGGAGCGGGAACTGGCGGACTTGTCGGCGGACTGATTGGACTCGGCATACCGGAGGATGAAGCACAGAGCTACGACAACTATGTGGACGAGGGCCGGATTCTTGTCATGGTGGATGCGGACAGCGCCCGGGCCAATGATGTATATTCCGTGCTCCGCAATCATAACTCCGCCAATTCCGACCGTTATGTAGATGAAGCGATTCCTGAAAGTGAGGCTGCAGCCAGCGCCCGTCATTCAGTCAGTGACACCGTAGATGCCGCATTCAACGGCTCCGGTCTGGAAGGACGCAAGGATACTGGGCTGGACACGATGAATTCAGAGCGAAACAGAGAAGAGGAAGAACGCAGGCAGCGCCAGCTCCGCCAAGATGAGCTGAATGCTTCCAACAGGCAGAATACGAACCGGTAAAGTGTAAGTTAACAGGTATAGTGGTGTATGACTTAACATATTTTCCATACAAGAAGGGTATCTCAGGTCCAGCCGGACCATGGGATACCCTTCTTGTATGGAGTGAATCAACGGATTGTGATGGGACCAGAATACTAAACCAGATCTCAATTTCGTTTAGCCATGAACAGTGTTTAGGCGTATACACAAACCGAATGTGGTGGCTAGAATCTGCTAAAAATCGTGCACGGCTGGTTTGGGTGGCCAGAATGCCATGCTTTCCCTTTTGACCGGGAGGTTCGTCCAGATGACCACAATCTGGCCGGTTGCTTCTTCCTCTTCACAGGCAATCGCAACGATTTGCACGACTTGTTGCTTCGTTACACCGGAGCGAAACGGATAAATCCCGGATAATGGAGATGAGACCCCATTGGTCGGAACGCAGAATGAAGCCGATGAGAATGACAACGAACCAATGAAAAGCGTCTCCAGAATTGCGTCACACTAAACATAATTGATATTGATAATCATTATCAGTTATGTTAATATAGTTTTGTTCACATGTGAACAAAAAAGAATTGCAATCTATTGCTGACACTGCACCTTGGTCTGCAACTACTACAAGAGAGGGGAGACTGCAAAATTGGAGTTTCAAAATCATTTTAAAGGTCATCTTTACGAGCAATATATAAGAATGCTGCATCTGAACGAGTTGTATACCGAACAAGAATTTAATTCGTTTCGGCAACAGGCCAGAAAGTACCAGATTGACATGCTCTCCAACAATATTACTAGTGTACACGTTATTGATTGCATTGGTGATTATGAACCGATCAATCATACCGGGATTGTGGAGAAGATGGGGTTGTCCAAAGCTGGCATTACTAAAATTAGTTCAAAGCTGCTGGAAATGGGCTTCATTATGAGAAGTCAACTGAACAACAATCGTAAGGAGATTTACTTTAGCTTAACGGATAAGGGAAGACACGTTTATCATTTGCATAAGGAGCTGCACAAAGAAAAAGAAGAAAGATTTTACCAATTCATGGAATCCTATTCAGAGGTTGAACTGCAGACTATTGGAAAATTTATGAGTGATTTGGTGGCGCGTGCCGAAGAATACTCCGAAGGGAAGTTTACGATAAATGACGACATTAAAGATTGAGGAATTAAGATCCAAGATTGAAGGGAAAGAAATTTTAAAAGGGCTCACACTGGAGATTCAGGGCGGAGAGATTCATGCGATTATGGGGCCTAACGGGACGGGGAAAAGTACGTTGGCTTCTGCGTTAATGGGCCATCCAAAATATGAGGTTACCGGCGGCAAGGTGACATTGGACGATGAAGACCTTCTGGAGATGGAGGTGGATGAGCGTGCCCGGGCAGGCTTGTTCCTCGCTATGCAATACCCAAGTGAAATTGCCGGCGTAACGAACTCGGACTTTCTCAGAAGTGCCATCAATGCGCGGCGTGAAGAAGGCCAGGAGATATCATTAATCCGTTTCATCCGTGAATTGGAGAGCAAAATGAAGGGGCTAGAGATGAACCCGGAATTCGCGCATCGTTATTTGAATGAGGGATTTTCGGGCGGTGAAAAAAAGCGGAATGAGATTTTGCAAATGATGATGCTTGAACCCAAGTTTGTGATTTTGGATGAAGTAGATTCCGGGCTTGATATTGATGCACTGCGTATTGTAGCCAATGGTGTAAATGAGCTGCGCAGTCCAGACAGAGGATTTATCATCATTACCCATTATCAGCGCCTGCTGAACTATATTACCCCGGATTTTGTGCATGTCATGATGCAAGGCCGGATTGTCAAATCTGGCGGCCCGGAGCTTGCCCACCGTTTAGAGGCAGAAGGGTACGATTGGGTAAAAGAGGAGCTTGGGATTACGGATGAGACGGTAGGCGGGGAAGTTTGAAAGCTGAAGAGGAGGAAAAGCAAGTGGGTATACAAGCAAAAATTTCAATGAATGCGAACGCTTTATGCGCTTGGTCAAGTGCTAAGGATGAACCTCGTTGGTTGCTTGAACACCGGATTCGGGCACTCGAGCTGGCAGGGACGCTGGAGCTGCCTAAAGTGGAGAAAATCAAGCTTGAAAAATGGGATATCTACGAAAGTGGTGATTACAAAGCTGAGAATGCGTGGTCAGGTTTGGAAGATGCGCCGGAGGTTGTTCGAGGTTTGGTTGCCTCTCCGGTGGAAGGCGGACTCATCGTTCAGATCAATTCGGATGTAGTGTACACAGAATTGTCGGCTGATTTAGCCGCCCAGGGAGTAATTTTAACGGACCTGCATACTGCGGCAAAAGAGCATGAGGAGTTGGTTCAACGTTATCTCTTTCAGGCTGTGAAGCCGGAAGAACACAGATTGTCTGCTGTGCACAGTGCCTTATGGAGTGGTGGCGTTTTTCTATATGTCCCAGACGGTATAGAGGTTGAAGCTCCCATTCAAGCGATCTTTTATAGCGATACGAGCGGGGCGCTTTTTGCTCCTCACATCTTGATTGTGACTGGGAACAACAGCAAGATCAGCTATGTGGATCATTGTATATCGAGAAGAGATGATATCAAGGTTTTGCATAATGGTGTGGTAGAGGTGTTTGCAGGGGCAGGCTCCAAGGTGCAGGTCGCTTCTGTTCATCAGCTTGCTGCAGCAACAACGGACTTCACCCAGCGGCGTGCGGTTGTTCTTGCGGATGGCGGTGTAGAATGGATTGTCGGCGAGATGAATGATGGCTATACCGCCAGTGATACCAAGACATTACTTCAGGGCAACGGGTCCATCTCTGATGCTAAGGTGATTGCGGTAGGATCTGGGGACCAGAAATTGAGTTGTACTACGCAAGCCCAGCATTTTGGCAGAAGCTCGGTGAGCCAAATGATCACACGCGCAGTAATGCGTGAAGAAGCTACGGCCATTATCAACGGGATTACAAAAATTGAAAAAGGTGCAACCCATTGTGATGGTCAGCAAACAGAACGTGTACTGATGTTAAGTCCAAATGCGCGCGGTGATGCCAATCCGATCCTGCTGATCGATGAGGATGATGTAACCGCCGGTCATGCTGCATCCGTGGGGCAAGTAAATGCGGAACAAATCTATTATCTGATGTCGCGCGGGATCTCAAGGAGTGAAGCCGAATATCTTGTTATTTTCGGATTCCTCGCTCCTGTCATTTCGGAGATTCCGCTGGTGGGAGTGCGTAGCCGCCTGCAGGATGTAGTGGAGAAAAAGCTTGGCAGATCGCAGGGAATCAGAGCCAATCAAAGTGAGGCTTATGAAGGTTAAAAGGAGCGGTAACAATGGCTAAAAAAGCGCCGGATATGGGCGAATATAAATATGGGTTTCGCGATGAGCACCAGTCTATTTTTCAATCCGGAAAAGGTCTGACTGAAGAGATTGTCCGGGAAATTTCCCGGATCAAGGAAGAGCCGGAGTGGATGCTCGATTTTCGGCTGAAAGCTTTGAAGCAATTCTACAAAATGCCGATGCCCAAGTGGGGAGCGGATCTGTCCGGACTAAATCTTGATAACATCCAATATTACGTTCGCCCTTCTGAGAAACAGGGAAAGACCTGGGAGGAGGTTCCCTCCGAGATTAAAGCAACCTTTGACAAGCTGGGGATTCCTGAAGCGGAGCAAAAGTTTCTGGCGGGCGTATCCGCTCAATACGAGTCGGAAGTAGTCTATCACAGTATGCGGAAGGAACTGGAGGATCAGGGCGTTGTTTTCCTTGATACAGATACTGCTTTAAAGCAATATCCTGAAGTGTTCAAGCAACATTTTGGAACGATCATCCCGCCCTCCGACAACAAATTTGCTGCGCTTAACAGCGCGGTTTGGTCAGGCGGCAGCTTTGTATACATCCCGAGAGGTGTGCAGTGCGAGGTTCCGATCCAAGGATACTTCCGGATTAATTCTGAAAATATGGGACAATTCGAGCGGACATTAATTATTGCCGAAGAGGGCAGCTTTATCCACTATGTGGAAGGATGCACAGCACCTATTTATAGTACCAGCTCTCTGCATAGCGGAGTGATTGAAATTATTTGCCGCAAAGATTCCCGTGTCCGTTACACGACCATCCAGAATTGGGCTCCTAATATCTACAACCTGGTAACCCAAAGGGCTGTGGCAGAGGAAAATGCCACAATGGAATGGGTGGACGGCAACATCGGCTCCAAGGTAACCATGAAGTACCCGGCTGTAATCTTGAAAGGAAGGGGAGCCAAGGGGTCCATTCTGTCTATTGCCGTAGCCGGTAAAGATCAGCATCAAGACGCTGGCGCGAAGGTAATTCATCTTGCTCCCGAGACAACATCTACGATTATATCCAAATCCATCAGCAAGCAGGGCGGCAAAGTAAACTACAGGGGATTGTCGAGCTTCAGCCGCAACTCTGCAGGGTCCAAGTCCAATATTAAGTGTGATACGTTGATTTTGGATAACCAGTCAACCTCAGATACGATTCCGTACAATGAAGTTAAAAACGATCAGATTACTTTGGAGCATGAGGCAACAGTATCCAAAGTGTCCGAGGAACAATTGTTTTACTTAATGAGCCGCGGGCTTACAGAACAAGATGCCACACAAATGATTGTAATGGGCTTTATTGAGCCGTTTACCAAAGAATTGCCGATGGAATATGCCGTTGAAATGAATCGCCTGATTCAATTTGAAATGGAAGGAAGCATCGGTTGATTCATTAAGGAAGTACGAGGTGTTAGTAATGAAGAAAAAGAATTCGGACAATACAGAACTAGCTCAAATTACCCGAGAGATACGGAAACTTCAATTCTACTTCAATATGCTGTCAGGATTGAGCGCAAGTTGTGGTGTGATGATACCTTTAGATTCTGTGTATACGGCTATAAGGGAACTTTCGGATCAAGAGGCCATTCTTAGGCAAAAAGCAAAGGATCATTCAGACAGACTATCTAGGTGAAAAAGGCTTAAATTGACTGTTGAGAAAACAATGAGAGGAGCTGGAATAATGGAGGAGAATGGAATTTTATTCGATGAAGTATCGGAAGTGCTTCTCAAACTACGTCCTTTCTTACTGCGTGACGGTGGAGATGCTGAACTCGTCGAGGTTGAGAACGGTATAGCCAAATTAAGATTTTTGGGAGCTTGCAACGGTTGCCCAAGTGCTACGATTACGCTAAAGGTTGCTATTGAGCGCGCAATTCTTGAGGAGATCGATGAGATTAAAGAAGTTGTACAAGTTTTTTAAACTTCTTTTAACAGAGACGAATTAACAGTGCAGAGGGAGGTCATCAATCTCGTCATAGGGATTAACCAGCTCGGCCATCGGGAGACACTCGGATTTTACGTGGAAGGCATGAGAGTTCAAACGGTTGGCTTGAGGTCCTAGAAGACCTGTATCACCGTGGAGCGACGGAGGTATGGTTAGGCATCTTTGATGCTCCTCCTCCGCTGCTGCCCCGATTTTTGGGGTTTTTCACTGTATGCTCAGAGGGTCTAATTATCTCTACCTCTGAGCATAAATCCCCGTAATGAATCCCCTTTATACCATCCTCCAGACAGGCTAGTACATCACAGCTGAAACAAACCATCATTTAGGCACAGAGGTGCTTCCCTTCCGGGTCGTCCCCATCGACGACGCCACAATCTGGCCGGTCGCCACGTCAAAGCCGGGAATGAGGCTAAGTGTGCACCCCTTTATAAGAGGTTTCTTCTTACTATCTCATACACATTTTAGGAGCTAGTGAATTGCTGGGATTTTTCAGCTACGCTATACTAGTCGACATCAATTAGATGAGAGCCGCATTTTGCCGGCTGGTGGCCACCTGCGGAATATCCTTGCCAGGCAGGAAGTGTATGCTGCGGATATAACGGATGGTGCGGCTCTGCGCCCGCATAATGACGGAATGGGTCTCGGCACGCTCCTTGCCGATGAAGCGGACTCCGTTAAGGAATTCGCCGGAGGTTACACCGGTCGCCGCGAAGATGACATCTCCCGTACCAACCATATCCTCCATCGAGAGCACGCGTGTCGGGTTCTCAATACCCATTAAGAGGCAGCGCTGCAGCTCGAAGGGACCGTCCGGCAGCAGCTTGCCTTGCAGCTCCCCGCCGAGGCATTTCAGTGCGGCAGCAGCCAGCACGCCTTCCGGTGCTCCGCCGGAGCCCATGTACAGATCGACATCGCTGTCCGGCAGTGCTGCCGCGATAGCTCCAGCGACATCGCCGTGGCCGATCAGCTTGACGCGCACGCCCAGCCCGCGCAGGGTGGCGATCAGCTTCTCGTGCCGCTTGCGGTCAAGGACCATTACCGTCAGCTCGGAGAGCGCTTTGCCGGTGATGAGGCTGGCCTTGTGCAATGTAACTTCGGCCGGATCTTCCAGGCTGAGCCTGCCGGCGAGCTCGGGACCGCAGGCCAGCTTCTCCATATAGATGTCAGGCGCATGCAGCAGGCTGCCCCGGTCGGCGATGGCAATCACGGATTGGGCATTGTGAAGCCCGCAGGCTACTACCTCCGTGCCTTCCAGAGGATCTACGGCTACATCAACAGAGGGACCGGTACGGTTCCCGACCTGCTCGCCGATATAGAGCATCGGAGCTTCGTCCATCTCACCCTCCCCAATGACCACAGTCCCATCAATGGAGACGGAATCAAACATGGAACGGATGGCGGTTGTAGCCGCATCATCCGCAGCATTTTTATCGCCTCTTCCGATCCAGCGGGCTGAGGATAAAGCGCCCAGTTCAGTTACCCGTACAATTTCCAGTGCCAATTCGCGTTCCATATGATTTCCCTCCAGTATAATATTTGTATTGGTTCAGGCCTGAATCAGCAAAGCTTACGGAGAATCGGTAATATAACCCATAATAATACCTGCTGTTTCTTCAATCGCCTTGTTTGTAATATCAATAACAGGACAGCCCAGCTTGCCGAACAGCAAGGCAGCGTATTCCATCTCTTCAGTAATGCGCTCCAGGCTGGCATATTGCGAGCCTGCCGGAAGTCCAAGCTGCTTCAGACGTTCGGAGCGGATCTTCAGCATATACTCGGGCTTCATCGTAAGCCCGATGAGCCGGTTCGGCGGCAGGCTCATCAGCTGCTGCGGCGGACCGATTTCGGGAACGATCGGGTAGTTCACGACCTTTTTGCCCCGGTGAGCAAGAAAGATACTGAGCGGGGTTTTGGAGGTGCGTGACATGCCCAGCAGTACAATATCCGCCTTTAGCATCGCGCCAAGATCGCGCCCGTCGTCACAGGCCACGGTGAATTCAATCGCCTCGATCCGGCGGAAGTAATCCTCGTCGAGCTGGTGAAGCAGCCCGGGCCGGGCCTGGGGCGCATCATCAAAGGTATCAATGAAGGCTTGCATCATCGGGCCCATGATATCTACAATCCGCAGGTCGAGGCGCACCGCTTCTTCACGGATCATCTCCCGCAGCTCCGGTTGGACCAGCGTGTAGGCGACAAAGCCCTGAAGCTGAGCGGTCTCCTCCATCAGCTTCCTGAGCTCGTCTTCATGTCTTACGTTGCCGTATCTTCTGATCGTGACACGCTGATTCTGGAATTGGTGGATAACAGCCTGCACGACAGCCTCCGCTGTATCCCCAATAGAATCTGAGCATATCGTTATGAAATGTGAGGATGGCTCCATGCTTTTGATTCCCCCCGTTATCCTTTGGCTTCTAGATCGAGGAGTAGTTTGACAATAGAAGTTTTCGTCAGCCGTCCGACAACGTCGAGTTTCGGGCCGCTTTCTTCCACAATACCGGGGATGACCACCGGCAAACTGTCCACCTCGTGAAAAATCATTTTTTGTGCGGCATCAAGCACCGTATCCTCGGGAGAAACGGTCACGACCTTGGGCTGGCGGGTCATTACCATGCTTACGGGCATGGACACTGCTCCGGGATTGCCCAGCGTAACCTTCAAGAAATCCTTGCGCGAGGCCACCCCGGTCAGCTTGCCGTCCCCGTCGCAGATAATCAGCGTGCCGACATCCTGCAGAAACAGTGTGACTACAGCATCCTGAATCGTTGTCGTCTCGCGGATAATAATCGGGATGCTCTGAATATCTTTGACCTTGGTTTCTTTCAGCAAATAGCTGCCGCTGAGGCGCTGCGAGGTTTTTTTGCCGGGAAAATAACCTACCTTGGGTTTCGCGTCAATGTACTCCAGCATGACAAGCACGGACAAATCCGAGCGGATCGTCGGCTTGCTGAGGTTGAGATGCTCCGCAATTTGCTCGGCGGTGATAGGTGCTCTTTT
Source organism: Paenibacillus sp. P3E (assembly GCF_001909045.1). Classification (NCBI taxonomy): domain Bacteria; kingdom Bacillati; phylum Bacillota; class Bacilli; order Caryophanales; family Paenibacillaceae; genus Paenibacillus; species Paenibacillus sp. P3E. Next base: position 14,822 of record NZ_LVWH01000092.1, read on the forward strand.
TTTGACGATTTCAATAATTTGCAGTTGACGGGATGTCAGTTCGATCACAGGTTCCCTCCACTTTCCGGATACATTCAGGTGTTCCTTAACAGAAAAGGAGCACCAATAATCGATTCCCCCTTCCATTCTTACGTCCTATTAGAGTATTAAGCCCTTAACTTGCTTATATAATACGCAATAATGATCATTAATGCAATATATAATACGTCATATATATTTTCGGCAGAAGATATTCTAGAGATATAGAACGTGAACTTCAGTATTTCGGGCTCTTCCTTGAAGAGTACATTGTTGTTCAAGGCGATTTCGCAAGGGTTGTTATCCATGCTCAAGTTAGCCATGTGTGTTGGCACTATTGGAAGTTAAGTTAGGGGAGCATGTGTGTGTGTTGAGTTAGGGGAACATGTGCGTATGTTGGGTTAGGCTAGTATGTGCGTGTATTGGATTAGCGGAGCATGTGCAAGCGTTGAGTTCATGAGAGATATGAGTACTGGTTAGTCCCTCCATATCTCTCGTTTATTCAGCTACCGTTCCAATGCAGATGGACTAAATGTTGCGGACTCAGAAACGTCATTGTCCGCGCCATCCCCTGCCTGTCCCGGCAGGCGTACCGTTCTCCGTCGTGTGCCCCGACTCCCGCTCAGTAACGCACCCGGCCCACCTGGCACAGCGGCTTACGCCACCCTGGGCCGGCCGCTCTTACAGAATCCGCTTCCGCGGATAAGCCTCTCCTGCCACTGGCTGCACCAGCGGGGTGCTGCGCTTCGGCTTGAACAGCAGTTGCTTAAGCGCACCTGCATTTACGAGCACAGTGCCGGCGATGATGGTGAATACGCCGATGAGGGTGATCCAGGTTACCGATTCTCCGTAGAAGAGGAAGCCTACACCGACCGCGATCGGCGGGGAGATATACAGCCAGGTGGACGGAAAGACAGGATTGGTTTTCGCCACCAGCCAGTAGAACAGCGTATGGCCGACCATGGAGCCGATTACGGTTAGGTAGAGCAGAGAACCGGCTGTATGGAAGGACAGCAGCACCTCAGGATGTACTTTTTCCGTGAACAGGGACAGGAGGAACAGCAGCGCGCCGCCGTACATCATCTGCGCTGCATTCAGGGCAACGGGCGATTCGCCGGAGAAGGTGCTGGTTACTTTTTTGGAATAGATGGCTCCCGCCGCGTAGCAGATTTCTCCGATCAGCACCACAGCGCAACCGGTGACCCACAGGGGAGAAACCTCAATGGCAAGGCTGGGCAGCACAAGCAGCAGTACGCCAGCGAAGCCGATAATGCAGCCGATCAGCGAATAGGAAGGCGCTTTTTGCCGGAGAACAGCGGTCTGCATCAGCAGAATCATCATCGGACCGGTTGCGGACAGCACAGCGGCAAGCCCTGAGGAGACATATTGCTCGGCCCAGTACAGTGCGGAAAAGGTTCCGAAGGTTAGTGCAGCGCCGGTGAACAACATCTCTTTGCGCAGGAGCAGGGCCAAGCTGGCTTTGCCTTTCCAGGCCATAAAGAGGAAGAGTACAGCACCTGCAACGAAAAAACGCAAACCCGCCGAGAAGAACGGAGGTGTACCGGCGTCCACGCCGATTTTTATAGCCAGGAAGGTCGTGCCGAAGATCAGACAGACGAGCGAGTAAGCAAGCATAATCATGTTTCAGTTCCCCTTTGTGATGGCAGTGTGGCAGTTGGCTCAAGTGTTCGATTCATCATACCGGAAACTGGACAGAACAGATTGCAGACAATAGAACAGATAGGAGGCGGAATATTGTACAATAAGGCCAAGAGAAGTTAACTACAGGTGGTTATGGACTTAGCTATTGACAGAGTCATCTGGTAAAGGAGCGGCAGACTGATGAAAAAGGCGGCAGGAGCAGAGCAGAACTCCCCATTGTTTCGCCAGGTGTATCAATACATGTACAACCGGATGGAACGCGGAGAATGGAAGGCGCATGACAAGCTGCCGTCGATCCGGCTGCTGGCTGAGGAGCTGAAGGTTCACAGGCTTACGGTATTCAAGGCCTACAGAGAGCTGACGGAAGACGGCAAGGTGTATGTAAAAGACAAATCCGGCTATTATATGTCACCGGTCAGCAGTTTGGCGGAAGAAGCGGCAGAGGGTGCGGCGGTATCCGCCTATATGCTTGTGAACCCGATGTCCGATATTCAGCGGATACCGGTCAGCTACCAGTTCTCACAGGCGCTGATTGATCCTGGACTGCTGCCCAACCTGTTCCTGTCCGAATACGTCAAAAAAGTGTTCGATCTCTATCCGAAGGTCATGGGAACGTACTCTTCAGTCCAGGGAGACGAGGAACTACGGGATATGCTTAGCCGCCATTTCCGGGAGAAGCACAAGCTGCAGTTGTCACCGGGTGAACTGCTGGTAACTTCGGGTGCTCAGCAGGCGATTAATCTGATCGCGGGCGTTGTGCTGGGGCCGATGGATGCGGTGCTGGTGGAACGGCCGACGTATAGCGCGGCGATGGATATTTTCCGGCGTCTGGGAGCCCGGCTGGTACCGGTGGAGATTACTCCAGAGGGTTATGATCTACAGCAGGTCGAGGAACTGATGCGCAGGCACCGGCCAAGGATGTTCTATATGAATCCGACACATCACAATCCCACCGGTTATACGGTTCCGGCGCCGCAGCGCAAGCTACTGGTTGAGCTGGCGGAGCGCTACCGCTGTCTGCTCGTGGAGGATGATCCGTTCCGCGACATGTATTTCACGGAGGAGCCGCCGCCGCCGTTTTTTGCGTATGATACGGAAGGCTGGGTAATCTACATCAGCAGCTTCAGCAAATATGTCGCCCCAGGCTTGCGGATCTGCGCAGTTGGCTGCCGGTACCCGTTCATGGAACAGCTGATTACCGCCAAATCGCTGGCGGACAACGGCACGCCGATTTTGAATCAGAAAATCTTTCTGCACTACTACACCTCGCCGCGCCTGCAGCAGCATCTCGGGAAGCTGCGGATCGCACTCCAGGTGCATAAGGAGATTGTGGAGGAGGAGCTTGCCGCTACCGGATGGGAATGGACAACCCCGCAGGGCGGGCTTAATCTTTGGGTGAAGCTGCCGGAGTCTATTTCCGTGCCTGAGCTGTTTGAGCGTTCTATGGAGCAGTCCATCTCCTTTGTCCCCGGTGAAATTCTTGATCCGCTGGGAGAGATGAAGTCCTGGCTGCGGCTGAGCTACTCCTTTGCCAGCGGAGGTGTGCTGCGCGAAGGTATACGTCGTCTGGCAGCGCTTGCGCTTGGGCAGCAAAAGAGGTGACTACGTGCTCATGAATGAGTATCCGGGTTCTGCAGGAGAATGAAGAAATTTTACAAAAAATGCATAGTTCTTGTGTTGTTTTACATTAATCGGGCGTTCGTGAAATATCCCCTTAATATAATTGCTCTAGTATGAGGTAGTAATTAACCTTAAGGAGGGTATATATGAATTCTCAGAAAAAGAATAGATTCAAGACTGCATTAACTGTAACTGCAGCAGGGGCGCTTTTGGCTACGAGTGTAGTGGCTGCACAGTCTGCCAAACCGGCAGAGGCGGCTTCCGCAAAAACGAAGAATGTCATTCTTTTTGTCGGCGACGGCATGGGGACAGCAGCGCGTAATGCGATCCGGCTGGCGACCGTAGGCGAAAATGGCAAATTGGCCATGGATGATATGCCCTACGCAGGGCTGGTACATACGAGCTCTACCGTACCGGTTACAGATTCAGCTGCATCCGCTACAGCATATGCCAGCGGGGTGAAGACATATAATGGCGCCATCGGCATGGATGCCAACAAAAAATCGGTTAAAACCATTGCAGAATACGCCAAAGATGCCGGTATGTCCACAGGTGTAGTAACCACCAGCCAAATTACGGATGCTACGGGCGCAGCGTTTGGCGCTCACGTGGAAGACCGCTCGAAACAAAGCGACATTGCACTGCAGCTCTTGACTAAGAGCAAAGTGGATGTTCTGCTCGGCGGCGGTGAGGATTTCTGGTACCCGGCTGGCGAAGCAGGCAAGTTCCCGGATGCTCCGGCTGAAGATCCTTCGGAGAAGAGCAAAGGAAGCCAGGGCAATCTAGTCACCAAAGCGAAACAGCTGGGTTACAACTATATATCGACCAAAGAAGGCTTGAAGCAGGCCAAAAACGGCAAGCTGCTGGGACTGTTCGCCAACGAGGAGATGTTTCAGCAGAATGAGGAAGGCAAAGGGGATATCTACAACCCTGTAGTCTCCCTGCCGGAAATGACCCAGAAAGCGATTGACACCCTGTCCGCGAACAAAAAAGGCTTTTTCCTGATGGTAGAGGAAGAAGGTACGGATGAATTTGCCCACAGAAACAATGCCAAGATGACGATTAAATCCGGCCAGGCTCTGGATGCATCTGTGCAGGTGGCCAAGAATTTTGCCAAAAAGAATCCAGACACGCTGGTGCTGGTGCTGGCTGACCATGAAACCGGAGGACTTTCCATCGAAGCGGTCGATGCAGAGGATGAAACAGGAGACGGTATCTCCAAAGAAGACGGTCCGTTCGCTATCGCCAATTCCAAGCAAAGCTTTGTAGTGGACTGGACAACCTCCGGCCATACGGCGGTGGATATTCCGGTTACAGCAATGGGGAAAAACGCCCAGCTCTTTACGGGAGTTTTTGAGAACACAGCCGTGTTCGAGAAGATGATGCAAGCCTATGGTTTTAAAGCGAAGAAATAGAACGTCAGAGGGAGCTAGTGCCTTTGTAATAGATAAGCTGGCCGGATTTTCGGCTGGCTTTTTCTATATATAAAGATTGTTATGTTTGAGCTAAGAAACCTATCCGCTGCGTTTGGATTTGGTTCCATGTATTTACATTTTTCTAGTAACATTTGTAACTGACGGAATTGCTAGAAATTGATAAATATAGATTGTAAGCGTTTTAATCATAGGACTGGGGGAATGGTTGTGAAAAAGGTAACAAAATTATTGCTGGTAGCCGGTATCTCCTTGGCTGTTGTAGGCGTAGGGAACAGTGGCGCTCTGAACAATGTCTCTTCTGCTGCAAGCGCACCTCTTAAGGTTGGCCGGGTAGAAGCTGCCGCTCATGGCACGAAATGCTTCACTGTGGCAGTTGCCGTAGTCCAAAATGGTGTGATCGTAGCCGCTTCACTGGACGATTATCAATTCCTGGGCTCCGATGTGGCAACGGGAGTGCCTAACTCGGACAAGGACTTCGGACAGAACTACAAAGATCCAGCAATGGTCCTGGCTTCCAAGAAAGCCAATGCCAAATATTATAGCGAACATATGAAAGAAGAAGCCAAATCTACGGTTTCTTATGACAAGAACATGGCTGCCATTGAGAAATATGCAACGGGCAAAACAATCAAGTCGCTGGAAGCTACACTGGCTGCAAAGAGCAAAGAGCAAATGGTTGACGCTGTAAGCGGAGCTACTCTTGTAGATACCCAAGGCTACCTGAAAGCTATTGTAGCTGCTGCTAAGGCTGCCAAGTAAGCCATTGATTTAATCATTTCAGGCACCAACTCCTTCACGGTTTCGGCTGTGAAGGAGTTTTTTGCGTTGTTTACTTCTATAGTTTTCTGCATCACACCCAGCCGAACAACCGGGCAGCCTGGGCAACGGCGAAGGTTACCGCAATAGCGATTCCGAGCGGGATGACCGCAGAGAGCACAGCCCATTTCATACTGCGGGTTTCTTTATAAATATTGATTAGCGTGGTGCCGCATGGATAGTGAAGCAGAGAGAACAGCATCATATTAAGCGCGGTCAGCCAAGTCCAGCCATGGCTCAGGAAAATATCCTTGATGCCGCTGAGGCCATCGATATCGACCATCGCGCCTGAGGACATATATCCCATAAGCAGGATCGGCAGCACGATTTCATTGGCTGGAAGTCCAAGGATGAACGCCATAATAATGAAGCCATCCAGACCCAGCAAATTCGCAAAAGGATCAAAAAAAGTAGCCATGTGGTTAAGTACACTGTCTCCTCCGACCATCAGATTGCCCAGAATCCAGGTGACGATTCCCGCCGGTGCAGCGACGACGATTGCCCGGGTTAGCACGTTCAGGGATTTTTCTTTGGAGGAGATCAATATGGTTTTCCAAATTTGCGGACGGCGGTATGGTGGAAGCTCCAGTGTGTAGTGAGTGGGTACTCCGCGCAGCGCAGTCTTTGACATGACCCAGGAGACGCTCAAGGTAACAGTGATTCCAACCAGGACAATGCCCATTAACACCAGTGCAGTTGATAATGTGTGCAGTGCGCCTGCTGCAGCACCTCCGACCATGAACAGAGAAGAGAGCAGAATCAGTGTCGGCCAGCGTCCGTTGCAGGGCACGAAGTTATTGGTCAGGATAGCCAGCATCCGTTCCCGGGGGGACTCGATAATGCGGGTGGAGAGAATGGCAGCAGCATTGCAGCCAAAGCCCATCGACATGGTCAGGGCTTGTTTGCCGTGGCCGCCGGATTTTTTGAACAGCCGGTCCATATTGAATGCCACGCGCGGAAGATAGCCGAAATTCTCCAGCAGGGCAAACACCGGGAAGAAAATCATCATGGGCGGCAGCATGACACTGATCACCCAGGAGGTTCCGCGGTATAGTCCAAGCACGAGAACGCCATGCAGCCAGGCCGGTGCGTTCAACGCCTCAAAACCTGCCGTCAGATAGCCTTCAATCCAGCCGAAAAAGGAAGCGAGCCATCCTGAAGGATAGTTGGCACCTGCAATTGTAATCCAGAACACGAGGCCGAGGGCGGCGAGCATAATAGGGAAACCCCAGATTTTGGAGGTGACGATCTGATCCAGCTTATAGGTGCTGGCGAGTTTCTGCTGGTCCTTGTAGGTCACAGAGTCACGGCAAATACCGGCCGACACCCCGTAGATTCCACTGACAATTTCGTCGCGGATGGCCCCTTTGTCAGCCAGCTTCTTCGCGAAGGGCAGCAGGGAATCCATGGCGTCCGTTCCCTTAATGACATGCGGTGACTCCATGACCCACAACCTCCTTTGCTGCAGAAATATTTGTGCGCCCCATATGGGCCTTAAGCGAAGTGATCAGGCTGTCATCACCGTCTAACAGCCGGAGGGCAATCCAGCGCGCCGGATATCTTGTGCCAATGGCCTGTTCGACCATGGGGATCAGCTCAGCGATGCCCTGTTCAATTTCGTCACTATAGCTGATGCGAAGCGGCTGTGCCGTAAAAGCGCCAGTGGCGACACGCTCGATCTGATCCAGAAGAGCATCAATGCCGATTTTGCTCCTGGCGGAGATGGCCACAACCGGAACCCCAAGCTGCTTCGAGATCGCCTTCACATTGATGACGATACCCAGTCTGCGGGCTTCATCGATCAGGTTGATGCAGATCACGGCCCGCCCGGTAATCTCCAGCACCTGCAGCGCGAGGTTGAGATTGCGTTCAAGCGAAGTGGCGTCCAGAACTACGAGCGTTACATCCGGTTCCTCGAAAATGATGTAATCCCTGGCCGCCTCTTCGTCGGCGGAATTGGAGTACAGCGAATAGGTGCCCGGAAGATCGACTGCGCGGTAAGTGTGGTTTTTGTGGGTGAATTCGCCTTCGGCCGTAATGACGGTTTTGCCCGCCCAGTTGCCGGTGTGCTGACGCAGTCCGGTCAGAAGATTGAAAAGCGTGCTTTTTCCCGTATTGGGGTTACCCGCAAAAGCTACAGTAAACGGATTCATTCGCCTCCACCTCCAATCAAAGTTCCGTAGATTAATTCACTTTCTTCGCGCCGCAGCGCAATCGTTGTATTACTCAAGCGGAATGCCGTAGGGTCGCCCAGAGGGCTGCGCCGCAGCACTTCTACCGTGTTGCCGACGACAAATCCGAGATCCAGCAGCCTTCTCCGCAGCACCCCCTGCACTTCGATGCCGCTAATCACGAGTTTGCTGCCATTCACCGCTTTAGACAATGGAATAAGTGCTCCAGCCATAAATTCCCCTTCCTTCATATAGAAATTAGTACATATTGTGCACTAGGGATAGATTCTTGTAGTGTGTCACAATAGTAGTATACGTAAATAAATTTGTCCCTGCAACAAAAAAGTTTCCCTAGGGAAAAATAAATAACGCATAATTCCATTTCTTTTGATTCAGCCGCCGAAACGGGAAACAGCCGAATCTAAGGTAGAAAACCTTAATTCGGCTGCCGGGGTGAAGTTGTCCATATGCACCGTTCGGAAAGTGAGAGGTTAGTTCGGGATGCTACTAAAAGCTGCCAAAATCCAGAGTGTGGCCGGTCTCGGCCAGGGTTTTGATATTGCTCAGAATATGCCACCACGCGCTGTCGCTGGCTGCATAAGAAGGGTCGTCCGGATGCCATTCATCGTGAATTAATGTCAGCCGGGTGCAGCCGCCTACCGCTTCCAGCTGCCAGGAGATACGGGATTCGTAGTTTTCCCGGTCCTTGAGATAGGAGGGGCCAACCTTGTGAGTAAAGCTTAAGGTCTTCTCCGGGACGTATTCCAGCACCGTTCCGTATACATGTACTGTCTCGTCACCCCCGTCTCCGGGACCCACGTATTCCAGCAGTTCTCCTGGCTTGAAGCTGGAGCGGATTACGCTGCCGTAATAGATTTGCTTGACCTGCCCCGGCGAAACCAGTGTGTCCCACACCTGAGCCGGGGTGCCGGCAATATAAAATTCATATTTCAATTCGTTCATTTCAATTGTTCCTCCTTGAAAGGATATTCTTAAACCCTGGTCCTGTCTCCACTATACATAAGGATCACTGACAGATATGGTCAGTGATCCTAAGAAAGACATTATGCAGAATAATATGCCGCAAGATCCGCGGTCACCGCGGCGAGCTTCTGCTTCAGAGCTGCAGGCTCAAGGATAGTCAGCGCTTTACCATAAGGCAGCAGAAAGTAAGGAGCGTAGCTGTACAGGGTGACTTCATCCAGCAGGAATTTCGCTGTATCTGCACTGCGCTGCTCCAGCGTATGACCGAACAGCCAATGGCTGCAAAGATCATTTAGTACCCCTTCTGCGGCTGTTATGACAACTGCAGTCAGTTTTGCCGGATCGTTATATCCGGGCAGAAGGCTCTGAAGCAGGAACTCACGCGCCGAGAAGCTGGCGGGGCGGAGAAAGGTTTCCCCCGTCCTCCGCAGGCCCGTGATCCGGTCTACCCGGAAGCTGCGGATTTCCTGACGCTTATGGCAGAAGCCGGTCAGGTACCATTGGCCTTTCCACAGCACCAGTCCGTAGGGATCAATACTGCGGGAGGAAGGGGGAGACCCGTTGCCCTTGCGGTAATCCATCTCCAGCATCAGCCTGTCCGCTGTACAAATCTCAAGCTCTTCCAGCAGCTGCGCAAGCGGAGCTGCCGGTGAATGGAGTGTCTCCAGACCGCTCTCGTGGCGCTCCATGTGCGACAGCTGTTCGGCATTGCTGTAACGCTTAAGCTTGGCAATCGCTCCATCCAGCGCCTGCTCATAAGGATATCCGCTTCCCCGTGCGAAGGATGAGGCCTGGACAAGCGCCCGCCGTTCCCCGGCGTCGAAGAACAGCGGAGCTGAGCTGAAGTGCTCCGGGAGACTATAACCGCCTCCCGGACCGGCATCTGCGATTACGGGGACACCGCTGGCGCAGAGGGCGTCAATATAACGGTAGACCGAGCGGACACTCAGCTCCAGCTCTTCGGCCAGCTCTGCAGCAGTTCTCTTGCGCTGCTGCAGCATCCATAGAATGGACAACATGTAATCGGCTTTGGACATGAGTCCGGAACCTCCTTGTACATTGGCTTATTCATTATAGCCAGTGTACCTGTAGAACAGCCCGCCGTCCAACTGGCACAATGACCTACCGGATAATGATCTGATACAGGACCGGACGAATCACTACCAGTGTCTGCACTGCTGCGACATTCTAAGATGAAGAACGCGCAAATCTGCTGCGCAGCAGGATGGAAAGGGCCAGCAGCAGAGGGATTGCCACCTGGAACACTGGATCGATCCTCAGACTTGGTCCCAGGCCGATAGCAATGTGCTGCGTGTAGTCCCTCTCCAGGAAAGAAGCGCCATAAATAACCGCGCCTACGGGGAATACCCACCATTTAGCCGGTTTTCCGGTCAGCTCCGCTACTGCCTTCACAGAACAGAAGAAGAACAGCATCATCTTGATCAGCAGGCCAACGAAGAGCTGGACGGTAACCAGAATATCGAGGCGTTCGATGAATTTCAGACTGGACAAGGTGCGTACCGATTTTAAAAAGGGAAGCTGGCTGATTCCTGCGACCGTGGGCCCGAGGACAGCTACATTCAGTGCGTTCATGAAAATCAGGAATATACTGATCAGGAGATAGGCCACCACAGTGTTTTTTACGGGAACCCCCGGCTTGTCCCATAAGGACCATAGCATCAGGAATACAATCATCTGCCCGAAGGGGAAGGAGACAATGTCCGGCAGTGCGGCGTCAGCAATCGGCTTAAATCCGTTCTCGAAGACCGGGCCTAGACGGTTGAAATCCAGGGAACCCATGATCCCGAACAACAGAACAAGCAAGGCATAGAAGAACAGCACCATCGGCAGCAGGACCTCCGGCAGGCGGAAGACAACCTCGGCCCCTTTCCAAATAGCGTAAATGGAAATCCCGACAAAAATCAGCATCGTAATGGACATCGGTGATCTTGGCAGCATGGTAAGCGCCGTCAGTTCCCCCAGGTCACGGACATTGCGCATCGACTGGTAAGCGAAATACAGGCTGTAAATTCCGCCAATCACAGAACCTGCGTAACGTCCGAAATGGATCTTAAGCATGCCGATAAGGTCTGTGCCCAGCGAACTTTGCTGAATCCACATCAGAAGCATAAGCAGAATAAAGCCGGCCATCGAGCCGGTACACATAGCGAGCCAGGAGTCCTGCTTGGCCTTGCCGCCAAGCAGAAACAGTGGCGTGCTGCCGATCTCAAACAGCATGATCATGAACGAGATTTGCAGGGCAGACACCTGTTCCTTTTTTTGCATGACGGAATCAACCTCCTAACCATTTGATCATTGCTCTGCCCGCCGGCTGAAAGAAAGCTATATACAGGCTAGACACACTTAGATGCGGAGTTCTGGTAAAGCCGCTAATATTAACATAGGCACAGTAAATCAATATACAGCCGTACCACAGCCTATTCAGCTTACGCCTCTTTCCCTTCAGCATGGTGCATCCCCGCCAGAACACGAGGACATAGAGCCCCAGAATTACAGCTATATTCATAGATATGCTCCTTTATTTCTCGTGAACAGATTCGAAGGATTTATTGCTGAGCCCTGTCCGCTCAATTTTCATCGAAACATGGGGCCGGATTTCAATCTCCTGGAACGTGCTGTCCCAGTTCTTGGCCTTCTTGATCTGCTTGAAGCGTTTGCGGTCACTTCGGTGTATTCTGACCGCGAAGCCTGTAACATCGGCCCCCAGCGTTCTGATCTCCTTCCAGGAATTGTTCACCAGCTCCAGCACCTGCTGTTCAATAGAATGTTCCATTTCTGTAATCGAAGTTCGATCGTTCAAATCCATAACGCTGCCAACTTCGGATAATACACCGCTCCCTTTGATATCTATATCTATCACGTAATGGTCCTGCTCCCACTTGGGATGGACGATGGTTTTGGATTTTTGGAGGATATAAGAGGCATCCGGCTTGTCGCCGGATTTGGGCTTCGAAGAGAAGGCTATGGTCGCTGTCTTAATCTTGTCTGTCATGAAGGACAAGCCGAATGCTTGCTTTTGACTTAACCAGCCCATCAGCTGATCTCCCTTCAGCACACCCAGCCTCCCCAGGGCCAGCCGGGTCTTGAGATCAGTACGTCCGGTTTCTGTCGTTTCGTCCATAATCTCCGTCCCGGTAAGCAGGATCTCCGGAAGGACAGCGCTGCCTGATTCGGAGGATAAGGCCATTGCCAGTTCGAACATCTGTACGCCTGGGTAATAGGAGATCAGCCGGGATTCCTGTTCGATCATCAGCTGGACGCCAGCCCCCTGGTTTTTGGACAACTGCATGAGCTGATCCAGAATATTGCCGGCTTCTCCCTTGGTAATAAATACATAGACGGTTTCCCGGGCATCCTGCTTGCGCAGGAACATATCAATTAATTGGTTAATACCATGTCTGGCGACACTTTCTCCCAGCACGGTAATCCGTGAATGGGAGAAGAACATTTCACGTGTGCTTGTCAGGTTGGTTTTTTCAATCGCTTCCATAATCGTCCTACCCTTGACTGTAAAAGTCACAAACGGAGGCGAGCTGGTGCTTCCGCCTGTACTGCCCCCCATACCGCTGGATCCTGACGAGGGGTTGATGACCTGGTAGGTGGCCTTCCACTGGTTATTCTCCCAGTCATATGCAGACCCGGATGTAATGCCAAGCTCACTCAGTTCCCGGGCATCCCAGCAGCCGGTCAGCAGAGTGGATAAGAGGGGAAGGCACAGGAGGGGAATGAGAATTTTTTTGTGAATATTCAAGTTTCCCATCCTTTCTGTTTAGGTTTGCCCTTCTTGAACCGGTCCAGTCCAATCGCCCCCAAAGGAACGAGTACATTGAAGAGGAAGAAGACGAGAAATCGTCCTTCCTTGTTATAGAGGTTTAATTTCTCTGTGCTCTGCCAGGTATACAGACACTCGAGCAGGATGAGCAGACCCAGGGCACCGATGAACGGCCGGCTGCTGCCTACCCTGAAGGTTTGCTTAAAGCACTCTACGGTAGCAAACAGGAAGATTGAAAACTTCAGGTAAATGGACATCACCCAGTAGGAAATAAAAAGAATATCGAGCTTCTCGATAAATCTTCCGAGATGTACAATACTGGCTGCTGTGAATCCGGGATAAGTACTGAGTTTGATAAAATCAGGGCCAAAGACCATGAGCGTTGTAATCAAAGAAAACATCATGATTAAGGCAACAACAATCAGGCCACTCCAGCCTATGATCCGGGCCCGCTTCGGATCTTTCAGATATGGTGCAAGGAACAGCAGCACCGCAACCTCGGACATCCATGTGGTTGGAGTAATACTGGCGAGCGTCAGCTCGGCCAGAGAATGATCAAACATGGGTAACAACTGGTGCACATTCATTTCATTGGACAGTCCGAACAGATACAGCGGCACGAAAAATACAAAGAGCAATATCACAAGACTGTTTACCCGTGCAATGGCCTCCAGTCCTTGTCTTACCATATAGATAGTAATGAGCAGGATCAGTGTGCACAATATCGAAATTGGCGTATTGACCAGCACGTTGTCCTTCAGGAAATTGACGAATTCACGCAGTATGGTCGAGGTATTATCCAGGTAAAACTGCAGCATCAAGAGGCCAAGGACCGTACCGATAACAGGCGAGCTTTTCTCGCCGACCCATGTGAGAAATGGAGCGCCGTTGATGCGGCTGACGGTACTGCCGACCAGGGCTGCGATAAGGAGACCGAAGAAAGTGGACAGCAAAATGGCCAGCGGCGCATCCTGTTCCGCATAGTTACTGATGATCACAGGCAGTACGACGGTGGCTGTTGGCAGAATTGTATTGACAATCAGCATGGCTGCCTGAGTAGTGCCGACTTTTCCATTCATGCGGGGTCCTCCCCTTGTGGTTTGGGCTGCCCGGACTCTTGGCTATTCTTGCCTTCCGCCGGCTTAGGCTTCTGATCCGGGCCTTGTCTGCGTGTTTCCTTGCCAAGGTTGGTCTTGGGGCGCATCGTCATGCTCCAGAGAGGAACACGGATTAAGATATCCTTAAGATAACGAGGAACCATCGGTGCAACTGGTGACAGGTACGGCACACCAAACGAGCGTAATCCGGCCATGTGAATCAGCAGTACCATCAGAAAGGACATGATGCCAAAGAGTCCCAGTGTCGCGGCGATAAACATCATCACAAAACGGATGAGCCGGATGGAGTTAGCGATGGCCAGTGAAGGAATCACAAAGTTGGAGATCGCCGTAAAAGAAACCACAATAACCATAGCGGCGGAGACGAGTCCGGCCTGAACGGCAGCCTGCCCCAGCACCAGTGCGCCGACAATGGATATCGCCGGGCCGATGGTGCGCGGCATGCGTACCCCGGCTTCGCGCAGCACATCGAAGGTCAGCTCCATAAGCAGCGCCTCCGCCAGCGCCGGCAGCGGGACCCCTTCCCGCTGGGCGGCGAGGCTGACCAGCAGGGTGGTCGGAAGCATTTCCTGATGAAAGGTGGTAACGGCAATATAGAGCGCCGGCAGCAGCATGGATACAAAAAAAGCCCCATAGCGGATCAGCCGCAGAAAGGAAGAAATATCATAACGCTGATAGTAGTCCTCACTGGACTGGAAAAAGTTGAAAAACGTAGATGGTGCAAGAAGTGCAAAAGGTGTGCCGTCAATGATGATTCCGATTTGCCCTTCCAGAATGCCTCCGGCCATCGCGTCCGGACGCTCCGTGTTCTGGATGGTCGGAAAGGGTGTCAGGCCGCCGTCCTGGATGAACTCTTCAATATAGTTGCTCTCCAGAATGCTGTCTGTATGGATTGCATTCAGGCGGCGGCGGACTTCTTTCAGCACCTGCTCACTTGCGATGCCATCCAGATAGACCAGAGCTACTCCGGTCTGGGTGCGCTGGCCGATTTTATACTCTTCGATACGCAGATCAGAGGTTTTGAGTCTGCGCCGCAGCATGGAGGTGCCTGTCCGCAGGCTTTCGGTGAAGCCCTCCTTGGGACCACGGATGACGCCCTGCGAGGTCGGCTCATTGACGCTGCGTTTCTCCCAGCCCGAAGTATCGGCGGCCAGTGCCATCTGGAGTCCATCGAACAGAATTAGAGTATAGCCATCGAAGAGCATGGACAGGAGCGCTTCCAGCGTTTTACCTTCTTTGACGCCCCCAATGGGCAGGATTTGATCCTTGATCATCCTGAAGGCATCTGTGGCGGTGATGGATTCGCTCTTTAGTGTGACCGTTTCCAGCAAGGGCTGAAGCACAGTCTGATTGACCACGTCGGCGTTAACCAGGCCGTCAATATATACAAAAGCCAGCGCTAGTGAGCTTAAAGACTCGTTGGTGAATCTGCGGAAGACGACATCCGAGCTTTGGCCGATCCGCTTGCCAAGCTCCTGCAAGTTCACCTCGAGTGAAGGATCAAGAGGAAGCGGGGCAGGCACGGAGTTCTCTGAGGGAACACTGGCATTCTTGCGGGCCGGCTTCTGTTTGTTTGCCATCATAACACCTCGGTTCTGCTGGAATCTGGATTCTTTGGCGTTATTATCCCCGGTCTTCAATTCCTTATTCTGCCTGCATGAGAGAATGGTCTCTAAGGCTTGCATACAACAAAAGCTCCGTCCATAGCCGAAATGGCTGTGAACGGAGCTTTTGTCTGAAGATATTGGCAAAGCCGGTTGCCTGGAGGTTTGTGGGATGAAAAGAACTACGAATCCGGATTACCGGCAGTCATTATCTGGTTTTGACCACCAGCGCATTGCTGATCAGCCGTCCTGGGGTAGTCAAATATTTGCCGCCATAATATAGGCCGCTGGAGGCGCCGCCATCCAGATTCATCGCCTGGTATGCCCCAGCCTGCTTCATGATATGGGCCAGCTGGGGGATGGTTGCCCCGCCGGAGGTCAGCAGAATCAGCTTATGGTCTTTGGTCAGTCCCAGTGCGCTGCGGGAGCCGCCGCCCGTTAATATTTTTGGATCCCGGAAGCCTTCCCCGGCCACATTCAGGGCCACTTTGCCATCTATAAGCAACCTTGGACCGGCCTGGATCGCACCTGTAACAGCTCCAGAATTAAAGTGATCCATGAATTCGCTGCCCGGGATCAGCTCTGCCAGAAGGTTGTTGTCATAAGCGAATACGGTCCGCTTGTCTGCCGGGCTGTTCTTGAGCATTTTCCCGCCGCTGATAATATATCCATAAGGAACTTTGTAGGCCCCGTCTGTATAGGCATTAAAATACGTGCCGTTAATAGCGGCAACTGCTCCGCTGCGCTTGGCAATGCTGCCTAGCGCTTCTGTTCTGCCTATGGTGTTGCCCGCAAGGACAACATCGAGTTTGAGAGCAGGATGCAGCAGGGACACGGTTACCATTTGTACGGTAAAGGATCTGCCGCCTACCTTGTAAGTGTGTTTAGAACTTACGACTGCCGGAGAGCCTGCTGAAATCAGCGCGCCGGATAATACAGGCAGCGTGGCAGTGTCATCGCCTGCAGCTAATGTAAGGGAAGCGGCGGTTTTGCTCCACGCCAGCTGAATACCCAGGGTTTGGCTGATGAGGGACAAAGGCACATAGGTTGTCCCATTACTGCTGAAAGGCCGCTCACTCAGCGTAACGGACTTGCCATTAACAGAGGCTGCTGTCTGGCCGGATGCCAGAACTACGGAGTTCCCGTCTCTAGAAACGGTAATTTGCTTCCCGGTTTGGCCGCCGACTCCTGCCTGAATACCGGCAAAACCGTTCAGGAACCGCAGCGGGATGTAGGAGTGGTTATCCTTGTCGACATAGATGGTGGTTTTGGGCGCCGCAGCAGCGGCAGCGCTGGCGGGTACAGAGGTTAGTGCAGAGAGCATGAAGATGAGAGCGAGCGATAGAACGGACAACTTTTTCATTGTAAACAGTAATCTCCTTTTGAATTATAGGGTACGGATGCTGGAATGTGGTAAACAGACCCATAATATCATATATCCGGGTAGCGGTTCCGTCAATTATTTCCACTCGCTATATTCAATGTTACCTACCATATTCTGGGGGAGCAAATATGCATCTGCCGGAGCGATGGTTTATAATCTACAGATGGCATTCGACCATTCATATTGAATAAAGGCGGTAAGCATAATGACAACTATTGGCTTGATTCGGCATGGCAGCACACTGTGGAATAAAGAAGGCCGGATTCAGGGTCATACCGATAATCCGCTCGATGAGGAAGGGCTCCGCCAGGCAGCGGCCATAGCTGAGCGTCTTCGCGGAGAAGAGTGGGATTACCTCTATTCAAGCGACCTGCTCAGAGCGGTGCAGACAGCAGAGGTGATCTCGGAGCGGCTCGGTATTCCGGTCACAGGGCTGGTCCCGGGCATTCGGGAGATGAACGGCGGTCTGATTGAGGGCACTACAGAGGACGAACGAGTGGAGCGGTGGGGCAGCGAATGGAAGAGCATCGATATGGAGCTGGAGAGCGACGAGTCCGGCCAGGAGAGAGGCAGCAGGGCCATCGAAGACATTGCGGCACGGCATCCCGGCAACAAGATCCTCGTGGTCAGCCACGGTGCTATTTTGCGCAGCACGCTGAGAAGACTGGTTCCCGGACTTGATGTAACCGTACTGCTAAAGAACACCTCGATCACTCATGTCGTCAAGGACGGCAACGGTTGGACTTGTGCGTTGTACAACTGTGTTTCGCATATTGATGCTGAGCGGTCATAGTAGTTGATCCTGCGGGGGCACCCGTCCTGTCGATCCGTCCTGTCGGGGACGGATTTTTTAATGCGCCAGTCTGCAGCACAGGCTTCCAAATGATCCCATGCAGGAAGAAGTTCTTCCTGCCGATAATAAATATATCATGCATATCGCCTGCTTTATTTCAGAATGATTCATGGTGGTGTTCCGTTCATCTTCAGTGTATTATTGTACTGTAAAGCTTCAAAGTGCGAAATTATTCACATGCAAAAGGAGTGCAATTGGACCATGGAAGCCCGAAATTATATGCTGGCCGTATCCTCGGTGCTCATAGCAGCATTGTCTGTCTATAGCATGTTCTATCTGTCCCGGAAATTCAGCGGCAGAAATCAAAAAAACCGCGCAGTCCGCGCGGTCTTAATAATCTTTATTGCGGGTGCCGGAATGAGCGCCATGCACCTGCTGGGCTTGAAGTCCCTCCAGGGCGCTGGATTCGCTTCCGGTAAAGACGGATTCGTTCTTCCGCTTACACTGTATGTTCTGACGCTGACGGGAATGCTCTACCTGTTCTCCCGGCTGCGTATGCTGCTTGCTGAGCGGGAACAGCTGAAGGAACTGGCTTACCGCGATTCATTGACCAGTCTCCTGAACAAGAACGGCATGGATCACTTCTGGGATCATTGCAAACCTAATGAACAGCTCGCGGTACTGTTTCTGGATCTCAACCGTTTCAAATCCATCAACGATACGCTGGGGCATCATGTGGGCGATTTACTGCTTCAGGCGGTCGGTACCACACTGAGCCAATTCTCAAGCAAAGGCAAACGGCATATTTTCCGCATCGGCGGGGATGAATTTGTGATTATCGCCAAGCGCTGCGGCCGCAAAGAAGCGGAGCAGCTGGCGTTACGGATTCTGGAGAAGACGACCCGGAATTATAGACTGGAGAAACATGAGCTGTTTGTTTCAGCCAGCATCGGCATCACCATGAGCCATGGGAAGATCGACCGCCAGAAGCTGCTAAAAGAGGCCGATTCGGCCATGTATAATGCCAAGCAGCTCGGGAGTGGCCGCTACTCCGTGTATAAGGAAGAGAATACCAACCCTGCCAAACCGGCTGGCCAATCGGTGAGCCTGCTCCACAGCGGTGTAACCAGTCCCAATGGGCTTGATCATAAGCGAAGCTCCATGCGGGCGTAAGCTGGTGTTACCTGCCGGGTTTGTTTTCTGATTACGCTTGATTAGAGCGAACAGCGTTCACTGCTTTTACACGCCCCTTCATCATCAGCAGGCACACCAGGGCGAATGCCATACTAACGGTGGCAGCATAGAACAAGATGGAGTAATCCGTAAGATCAATCAGCAGCCCCAGCAGGGGCGGAGATGTAATGGCGGCGAGTGATGAGACCAAATAGTAGATTCCCGTCCGCGTGCCGATACTCTCTTCGTCTCCTGTAGCGACCACATAGGGATAGGAATTGATATTGATACAAGCCCAGAACATCCCGCCCAGCAGCAGCAGACCACGCAGCAGTAGCACATTTTCCGCAAACCCCACGAGAGCAAATACCGCCATCAGTCCGCATACACCCAGAATAATGATGTTTTTCTTCCCGAACCGTCCGCCCAGCCAGCCGCTGGGAATCGCAAAGATCACAAAAGCAAGCGAAAAGAACGTGAGCGAGAACGAAGCGGTTTGCTCACTAAGCCCCAGATGATGTTTGCCATACAAGGTAAACAAAGTCTCGACCCCCTGATAAGCCACGAACCAGAAAAAAATCGCCGCCAGCAGCCAGAACGTTGTCCGGTCCAGCTGTTTGGTGAGGGAGATGCGTGCTGGCCTGTCCATAGGGCCGCTTCTGCCTGTCACTTGGGAATTACGCTCAGCGCCTGGAATGGCCGCGGCATTCACTGCGGGTCCAATGACCCCATCCCGATCCTCCCGAATAAACCTCGACACGATGTACAGACACATCAGCGTGATCAGACTGGCCACCACAAATGGCAGCACAGGGCTTACATCATAGAGAAAGGACCCTGCGCCAAAAGCCAGAATGGACCCTACTCCGCCCATGAAGTTGATCAGCCCGTTGGCCTTGGTGCGCTGAGGCTCCGGCGTAATATCCGGCATCAGCGCGACGGTCGGCGAACGATACAGGCTCATGGCCAGATTCATCATCATCATGAACAGCAGGAGAGTGAACAGTCCGGTGTGGAACGGAATCAGCATGGTCAGCACGGCAGCCAGCGGCATGCCGATCATCAAATAGGGCATTCTCCGCCCGAAACGGGACGTCGTCCGGTCACTGCGGTTACCGATCCACGGCTGCAGAAACAGCGCAAAATAGTTATCGATGGTCATCATGAAGCTGATCAGGGCGACGCTATGCACATATTTCTCCAGGAAAAAAGGGACAAACGCGTTGTATAAGCTCCATGTGATGCTGATGCTGAAGAAACCGAAGCCAAGCAGCCAGACTTTTTTCACGGTCACACTCCCTTGGACGCCATCAGTCCTGCGAGGACATCGGGAACATCGGTAATAATCCCCGCGACACCGGCATCGATCAGATACTTCATCCGCTCCGGATCATTTACAGTCCATGGATGATAGACAATTCCATGCTCCGACGCCTCCGCAACAAACTCAGGCAGTACAGCAAAGTGATAGGCATGCAGCGCATCCGCCTGCAGGGAAGCCGCATAATCCCAAGGCCGGTATAAGCCTTCTCCATACAAAATACCCGTGCGGATATCGGGTGCCAGCGACTTGCAGTACGCAAGAGAATAGTGGTTGAAGCTGGACAGCACCACGCGCTCACTCATGCCGTATTCCCGCACGGCGGCAATGACCTTTTCCTCCATGCCGGGGTAGAGGAACATGCCGTTTTTCAGCTCAATATTGAGGATTGTGTCACGTCCATGCACCAAATCCAGCAGCTCTTCAAGAGCGGGAATACGTTCCCCTGCGAATGCAGCTCCAAACCATGAACCAGCGTCTGCCTCCAGTACTTCACTCAAAGTTTTATCCTTCACCAATCCGCTGCGGTTCGTAGTACGGCTTAGATCCTCGTCATGAATGAGGACCAGGCCTCCGTCCAAGGTCATCTGTACATCGGTTTCGATGCCGGTTGCACCCAGCTCCAGTCCTTTGCGGAAAGCCGCCATCGTATTCTCCGGGCAGACCGCGGATGCACCACGGTGTGCAAAATTAATCGTCTTGTTCATGTCGTTCAGTTCCTCCGTCTCATTAGTGTTGGTATACTTCTGCCGCTGCAGGTGCGGGCTTCCTTATTTCATATTCCACATTACAGCATGAAACCCTGTCCCCGGGTAGCGAAAGGGCGCTGATTTGGAAATTTTAACATTGGGATGACGTTAATGGAACAGAAACAAGTAGTAAGGCTGAATTAATGAAGCTGATTTTTTGGAAAATATCATGAGAATGGAGCACTTGAACCATGCCCGAGTATCATCAGCATGCCTGCTGCCCGCGTTGTTACGGGTCAAAGGACATTTTTTGCATGGTGTGTTCTATTGGAATGGCTTAAAATAAACTTTATGTTCTATAAGCCGGAAGGGGCGGTCTCAGGATGGACAGAGAAAGATTCCACAATGAGCAGTCTGACCCGTTGTCCTAAGGAATGAAGTGGAAAAAGGTACACTAATTCAGCAATATAGGTGTGAAAATCAGAAATAGGTGGAAAGAGTGAACCTAAATCAAGAATAAACGGTGGATTTGGGCAGTTTTCATCAATGTAAGTGGATACATGCCACTTGAGGGTTCTGGATAGCTGGTTGCTAAGGGTTAAAGTGGAGAAATTCCACCTGGTTCCGCCTGTAATCATTATTCTGTGTGACGAATCTTAAGTTCGATTATGTAATCATAATAATCATAGAAAGAAGAGATGGCTGTGAAATATTGTGTGGAATGCGGAACAGAGCTGGGGATGAAGGAATGCAACGGGGAGGGAGAGGTTCCTTTTTGCGAGGCTTGCGGGGTGTTTCGGTTCCCGCTCTTTAGTACAGCAATGAGTACGGCAGTTCTAAACCGGGGGCTGGACAAAATACTGCTGATTCAGCAGTATAACCGTCCCGTCTTCATCCTGCTGGCAGGTTATGTGAACAAAGGCGAGAACGCGGAAGAAACGCTGATCCGTGAGGTGAAAGAGGAGGCAGGGCTGGACATCATCGCATATGAATATATGCGCAGCGAATATTTTGCCCCTTCCAGTACATTGATGCTCAATTTCATTAGTATTGCGGATACGGAGGATTTGAGCGGAATGAGCGCGGAGCTGGACCACGCCCAGTGGTTCCCGCTGGAGGAGGCCGCCGATGCCATATTGAAGGGCAGCCTCGCGGAGCGTTTTTTGCTGAATATCTTGGATAAGCTAACCAAGGGCCGGACCCTGGAGAGCTTCACACCGGCAGCCCGGTAGTCAAGCCGACACAATGCCGCGGAGCATTTCATGAACCTGTTGAGCCTCAGAGAAGGCTTGGGAGTATGCGGAATCGGATTTTTTGGCCGGGGACGGTCCCGGAAGGAACGGAATGGAAAGCACCGGAGTATCCGCGCTGTCGAGATAGATTTTTAGAGTGAGTTCACTGATTTCTTCGGCAGTTTCAGCACCAGGAGTGGTTTCGATTGTGCTTGAATGGGCGACTATGCCCGGAGTCCGTCTGACCGCACTGGTCGTAATGCGGCTGGTTTTGCTGACTTTGGCGAGTGTTAGTGCATTTTCTACAATTTCCGATCCCAGAATATGCTCGTACAGGAACATCGCTGGTACTGTGCCTTCCGGGCTGAAGGGATCATAGATGCCGACCGCCATGTGTTTACCTTCTTCATCCAGAGCGATGATATGGGATTTATCCGGGGTGATATATTGCTCGGGAAATTTGTAGTTGAAGGATGCTAAGCCATAGGCCGACATGTTCCGGGTGGACGACGGGTGAGATCGTTTGATTTGCAGCACTGCTGCTGTGAGCAGCAATGAAATACCCAATACGGCGAACATGTACATCAGGAAATAGAGCATTAGGCCGCCTCCTAAAAGTTTTGTGAGCGTTACTCCTGTGAATCCTCTTCGTGTAAAACTTCTTTGGAAGCGTATGCCAAGTTTTGTGAGCGTTACTCCTGTGAATTCTCTTCGTGCAAAACTTACTTCGGAAGCGTATGTCTCCAATAGTAATAGATATGCTCAAGGGCCGTGAACAAATACATAGACTGTGCTTCTGCGGATACTATATTATTTTTCTATTCCGCAAGGTGGAACAAACTAGAGATTACAGGGGGATATCGGCGATGATTGTGGATACATTGGGACATTTGCTGGAGAATGAGGCGGCTTACGGAGAGAAGATTCAGAGAGGGCTGAAGTTCCTGCGCGATACCAACTTTGCCGGACAGGCGGCTGGACGCCATGATGTGGACGATGAAATGTTTTATTTCATTAATGAATATGAAACCAAGGATGCCGGGGAGTGCTTCTGGGAAGCGCACAGAGTGAACCTGGACCTGCATTATATTCTGGAAGGCACGGAGCGGATCGGCTACGCCGCTATCGAACACCTTGAGGTGCGTGACGATTACAGCGCAGAAAAGGATGCGATTTTCTTCACAGGTGAAGTGAAATCCACAGTAACCGCAGGACCGGGAGCGCTAGTGGTCTGCTATCCGCAGGACGGGCATATGACGGGGATTGAGGCGGGGGAACGCGAAGCGGTGCGGAAAGTGGTTTTGAAGATTAAGCTTTGATTGCTGGTACTGCACGTATAATTATTAATAGCACAATCTGAGGAGCCGGTAGGCCGATGTCATTAAGATAAGCTCAAAGATAAGACTCGCCATAAAATGGAATCCAAAACGGCATGGGGAAAGCCCTGTGCCGTTTGTTTTTTGTGCAAACAAGGAAAAAAGCTTACAACAAACAAAGCGATAAAATATCCGCTTATGTTTTTTCGAATCAGTGCTTCGACATCGGGTGGGGGTTCATCGTCCCGTGAGCGCAGGAAATGTCTACAAACATGAACGGCAACCGTGAAGTTGACTTGGTAAGGGTGGCGTTTATCCGTTTGGGAAATGACTACGTGCGAGGTAGTCATTTCAGCGAAATTGTACAGAATCATTTTTGCGAATATCTCTTGGGTGAGAAATCAGGAGGTGCATAACCGTTTCAAAGGGCAGCTTTTCTTTCGGGTAAAATCGTTTTCTGGGTTTTTAACAAAAGGTGCGGGTTCGGTTGACATTTCTCGTATGAGGGATGTCAGCGTTTCTTTTAGCGCATTCGCGTACTCATTCATTGGCGTAAACTCCTCGTTGTTTCAAGGGGCTTCGCCACACATTTTTATTTGCTTTTCAAGTCTTATTCTTCTTTTTTGTGCAAAAAAAGAGCGGGCTATCTTTTCGATAACCTGCTCTTTTTCATGATTTTTGGCTCTACGCTTTAACTTAATGACATTGAGCAGGAGGCTCTTTCTTTTTTGAACGGAATTAGAACCATACGTGCAAAAGCACTATCTCAGCCTATACACCCGGGCCTCGTAAGGGCGCAGCGTTAGAGAACGGATATCCTCCTCCGGCTGTACTCCGTAATTGGCGATAACCAGTGTCTTCTCCTCAAAGATCACACAGGCAGGAAGCTCGAAGGCGGCAGGCCGGCCGAAGAAGTTCAGCATGACGAGCAGCCGCTCTTCTCCAAGTGTCCGGAGATAGGCATATACCTGCTCATGCTCCTCGGCCAGGATCGCATAATCCCCGTACACAAATATGTCATGGCTTTTCCGCAGCTCAATCAGCTTTTTATAGTAGTGGAAAATCGAATCGGGGTCAGCCAGAGCCTGCTCGGCGTTAATTTCCGTATAGTTTGGATTCACGGCCAGCCAAGGTGTGCCGGTGGTGAATCCGGCCTGCGGTTCCGCGCTCCACTGCATCGGGGTACGCCCATTGTCGCGGCCTTTGACATAAATGGAGTTCATAATTTCTTCCTCCGCATGCCCCGCAGCCCGGTATTCCTTATACATATTCAGGATTTCAATATCCTTATAGTCGCTGATAGAGTCGAATTTGACGTTGGTCATGCCGATTTCTTCGCCCTGGTAGATGTAAGGCGTGCCTTGGAGTGTGTGCAGCAGCGTAGCCAGCATTTTGGCCGACTCCTTCGGATAGTGCTTATCATCTCCGAAGCGGGACAGCATGCGCGGCTGGTCATGATTGTTCAGGTAAAGGCTGTTCCAGCCCTTGCCATGCAGCGCGGTTTGCCATTTGGAGAAGATAGACTTGATGTCCGCCAGCTTCCATGGCTGCACATCCCATTTGCCACCCGGCCCGGAATCAACCTCCATCAGTTCGAAGTGGAACAGCATATGAAGCTCATTCCGGTCTTCGCCGACATACAGCGCCGCTTCCTCGGGGGTGACGCCGATGGCTTCGCCGACAGTCATGATGTCGTATTTGGACAGGACCTCCCGGTTCATTTCCTGGATGTATTCATGCACGCGCGGACCGTTTACGAAATATTCACCGCCAAAGTGATAGGTCCGTTCGCCGTCCTCCTGGTCTTTCAACACATTGGGAAGCTCTGGAACCTTGGAGATCAGGTTGATGACGTCCATACGGAACCCGTCGATGCCTTTATCGAGCCACCAGGTCATCATATTGTAGATTTCCTGCCGCAGCTTCGGATTGTCCCAATTCAGGTCTGGCTGCTTCCGGGAGAACAGGTGCAGGAAATATTCGCCGGTCTGCGCATCATATTCCCAGGCCGGGCCGCTGAAGAAGGAGCCCCAATTGTTAGGCTCATGCCCGTCCTTGCCCGCGCGCCAGACGTAATAGTCCCGGTAAGGGCTGTCCGGGGATTGGCGTGATTCAGCGAACCAGGCATGCTCATCCGAGGAATGGTTGACCACCAGATCCATAATCAGCTTCATACCGCGGGCATGAAGCCCGGCAAGCAGCTCCTCCCAGTCAGCGAGTGTGCCGAATTCATTCATAATACTCTGATAATTGCTGATATCATAGCCGTTATCGTCATTGGGTGACTGGTATACCGGACACAGCCAGACCACGTTGATGCCTAGTAGCTCCAAATAATCAAGCCGGGATATTATCCCTTGAAGATCACCGATGCCGTCTCCATTGCTGTCTTGAAAGCTGCGGGGGTAGATTTGGTAGACTACACTTTCTTTCCACCATTGCTTATTCATGGTTCTGCACTCCTGTCTCTATATGAACTGCGGTACGTAAATTTACTTAATGGAGCCTTGGGTAAGGCCGCCGATAATCCATTTCTGTGCGAATAGATAAATAACTATCATAGGGGATAAAGCCAGCAGATACGAGGCGAAAGCCAGGTTGAAATCGGTGCTGAATTGGCCCTGGAAGACATACTGCACAAGCGGCAGCGTATAGGAATCCTGGTTACCCAAGAGAATCAGCGGCAGCATGAAGTCATTCCAGGTGGATAGGCAGGCCAAGATGCCGATGGTCGCATTGACAGGAGCCAGCAGCGGGAAAATAATCCGCCAGAAGGTTCCCCAGGTCGAGGCCCCGTCCACTGTAGCCGCTTCCTCCAGCTCATACGGAATGGAGCGGATATAACCGACATACACAAAGACATTAAAAGCAAGGCCATAGACGATGTACAAAATAATCAGCCCGGGAATATTGTTCATATGCAGGTCGGTAGTGACTTTGACCACCGGCAGCATAATGATCTGAAACGGAATGAACATAGCGCTGATGAAATAGAAGTAGAGCGTTTTGAAGAAGCGCTTATTCATATTTCGGGCAATGGCGTAGGCGACCATAGAATTCGTGAGCAGAATAAATACAACCGCTGTCACAGTAATTTTGGCACTGTTGCCCAGGGCGTTGAAAAAATTCGTCGCCTTGATGGCGTTCGCGAAATTCTCGAAATGCAGCCCGGTTGG
This sequence comes from Paenibacillus sp. P3E, assembly GCF_001909045.1. Taxonomy (NCBI): domain Bacteria; kingdom Bacillati; phylum Bacillota; class Bacilli; order Caryophanales; family Paenibacillaceae; genus Paenibacillus; species Paenibacillus sp. P3E. The sequence continues at coordinate 41,128 of NZ_LVWH01000092.1, forward strand.
CAGGGAGAAGATGGAGCGGGCCATTTCCTCGGGATTTTTGAGTGCGATGGCGACCGTCATGTACAGCGGAAAGAGGATCAGCAGGGAACACAGCGCGATAATTACCGTAACCGGCCAATTCGTCGATTTTTTGATCATAGGTCCATCTCCCGTTTCTGCAGGAATTTAAGCTGAAGGGCGGAGATGACGACGATGACGATAAAATAAATCACGGCGTTCGCCGACTGGTATGCGAATTCTCCGCCCTGGAAGCCGCCGGTGTAAATCAAAAGGGCGATGGATTGCGTAGAACGGCCGGGACCCCCGCCTGTCAGGGCGATGATCTGGTCGAAAACCATCAATCCGCCTTTCATCGCCAGCACCATATTGATCGTGAAAAAGGAAGCAAGCAGCGGAAAGGTAATGCTCCAGAATTCCCGCCAGCGGCTGGCGCCGTCCAGATTGGAAGCTTCATAAAGATCGTGGGGAATCGTCTGCAATCCGGCCAGATACAGAATGGTGTTATAAGCGATGCCCTGCCAGACCGCAACAATGACGATTCCAATCCAGGCCCAATCGGAGTTGCCGAGAATGTTCTGCGAGAGAAAATCACTTCCCAGCTTCTGGCCCCACACCGGAAACACATTGGAGAACAGGTAGTTGAAGATAAAGCCGACAATCAGCACGCTGAGGATATTGGGAAGGAAATATACGCCGCGGAAAAAGTTTTTGGCCTTTATCTTGGCATTCAGTCCCAGTGCGATCAGCAGGCTGATAATATTGATGAGAACAGTTGTAGCGATGGCGTATTTGAAGGTGAAAAGATAAGAGTTCAGTACATTCTCGTCTTTGAAAATATTAATGAAATTCTTGAACCCCACATAATCAAAGCTGTTGCTGAAACCATCCCAGTTCGTGAACGCATAATAAATGCCCTGCAGCGCCGGAAACGTATGAAAGGCGAAGAACAGCAGCAGTGCTGGTATAGTCATCAGGTAAAAAGCGACTTGCCGTTTGGCCATCAGTTAATCCTCCTTAGAAAAAAGCGCAGAAGCAGGGGCTTGCCGCCCCTGTTCTCCTGATGCTTGTAGTTCATGCTATGGATTGGCAATCTTATTTCCGGTTAGCTACCTTATCCCATTCTGTATCGAGCTGCTTCAGGTATGCGTCGATGTCTTTTTTGTTAAGGAAGCTTTGAATAATCGTATCGACCTTCATCGCCCCAGGGATGTAATGGTCGGCAAAATCGGCCAGCTTGCCGGAGGTGAATGCTTCCTTGAAGCCGTCCATGGCAGGGTCATCCTGAGTCACACCCTTCACCGCCGGGAATGCTTTTTGCTCGGTGATGTATGCCGTTACGTTCTGCGGCTGAAGGAGGAATTCGACGAATTTCTTCGCTTCTTCCTTATGCTTGCTGTCCTTGGAGATCGTCAGCAGGGTATCCACACCGGAAATGACCTTGTTTTTTGTTGGATCATTGGTGGCCGGGAATGGGAATACGCCCAACTCAAGAGATGGATTAGCCTTCATGATTTCAGGGATTGCCCATACCCCTTGCAGATACATCGCAGATTCACCCTTGGCGAACGCCGTATTGCCGTCATTGTAGCCCTTGCCGAAAATGTCCTTCTGGGCAAATTCTGTCAGCTTCAGCTGCTTCTCGGCGATTTCCCGGAAGCTGTCCGTGAAGGTCACGCTGCCTTCGGTGCGCTTCTTGAAGTAATCAGTGCCGAGAATGCTTGGCTCCAGGGAGTTGAAGGGGGTAAGTGAGGTCCAGGAATCCTTCAGCGTCAGGTAGAAGGCATTCTTGCCGCTGTCTTTGAACTTCTGGGCTGCAGCGATGAATTCATCCCAAGTCGTTGGCACGGCAACGCCAGCTTCCTTGAACATCGCTTTGTTATAGATGACACCGCTGGCATTGGCAGAGAACGGAATACCGTTCAGTTCGCTTGACCCCGTAAGGTCATTGAGCATTTTGACATAAGCGGGCTGGATAGAGGAGACCAGCGGATCACCGGTAAAGTCCTCGAACAGTCCGCTGGCGGAGAGGGTCTTGTAAGTGTCGGTGGCGCCAAGGCCGATGACATCGGGAAGATCCTGTTTAGCGGCGCGGGTCTTCAGCACCGTTTCGGCATCCGGCGGGTTGATCTGCGAGACAACGATGTTAGGGTTCGCGGCGTTAAATTGGGCGACCAGCTTGTCGAAGGTGGCTTTGGCTTCCGTCTTGTTCTGGAAGAACTCAATCTTGACCTTGTCACCGGAAGCGGCGTTCCCTCCATCAGCGGTAGCAGCGTTGCTTCCGCTATTATTGCCGCAGGCGCTGAGCAGTGACATAGCCAGCAGGCTTACTGTTACGGGTTTCATTGTTTTTTTCATGGATGGAATCCCCCTGAGTACTAAATTTAGCAGTCTACTGCCATTGGAGTAAACGTTTACTCTACGTCCCAACCAAACTATCCCAAGATTAACTACCTGTGATTACTGGATTTTCCAGTTGTGAATACGGGTACTTCTCGGAAAAATAGTCAACAATCGGGACCTTTAGGGTAAACGTTTACGTTTTATTGATAAAAGACTTAGGTAAGTGTTCTTACCGTTTGTCTTTCCACAATCGAATGAGCAATGATCTTGTTTGTGGCAATGTCCCCGGTTTCGATCATCCGGATCAGCTTCTCGGAGGCGATCTTTCCCATTTCGTACAGCGGCTGCCGGACTGTCGTTAGCGGAGGTGTAACCATCTGCGCCAGTTTGAGATCATCATATCCCATGATCGAGATATCCTCGGGAACGTTCAGACCGTGTTTCAGGGCTGCGGAGAGAGCGCCAATGGCCATCTCATCACTGGCTGCAAAGACTGCGGTAGCCTCTCCCGCTTTGCGTAATATGGCTTCCATTGCCCTGCCACCGCTCTCGAATGAAAAGTCTCCATACACAAGACGGCTGCTGTCAAAAGTAATTCCGCTCGCTTCCAGCGCTTTGCGGTAGCCCTGTACTCTGGGAGTCCCGGCGATGGGATCGCTTTTGGTTCCGCTGATCATGGCGATTTTACGGTGGCCTTTGGAGATCAGATATTGAATCGCGTCATAGACCGCCTGGTAATCATCAACCTTCACATAGGGCACCTTGGCAAAATCCGTCTTCGAGGAGACAAGAACAACCGGTATCTTCATGCTCTCCAGCACCTCATAGTACTCTTTATTCAGCACCTCACTGGAAAAAATAATGCCATCTACCTGTTTTTCGCGCAGCAGCTGCAAATACTTCATTGTCCGCTTGCCATCATTATCTGTGTTGCAGACGACTACACTGTAATTGCTGTCATGGGCGAATTCGTCAATCCCGTGGAGCAGATCTGAAGAGAAGGCGCTGGAAACATTAGGAAACATCACACCGATAGTCTGTGTCCGCTTGTTGATGAGACCGCGGGCGATAGCATTGGGCTGGTACCCAAGCTCTTTGATCGCCTGATTCACCTTCTGCTTTGTTTTGTCCGAGTAGCCAGTCAGGTTATTCAGCACACGGGACACTGTGGCAATGGATACATTTGCTTTCTGGGCGACATCTTTGATCGTAGGATTCATAAGGCAGTTCCTCAGTTTTCTGTTTCATTCGGATTTAAGGTATAACGTAAACGCTTACGATTACCTGAAATATAAAGGCAAGATATATTTTTGTCAACGGGAAGATTCTACAAAAAATTTAAAGCCCTCTGGCAGACCCCGGAATCTTTATAGAGAATAGAACAGCGATTGACAAAGAAATAAGAGGAGTCTACGATAAAGTAAACGTTTACTCTAATGTCAGTAAATCATGAATTTTCTTTGGAGGACGATATAAATAATGAACCCTATCCAACTATATAACTATAGATGGTATAAGTATAGATATCATATGTTACCTTCAGTGGATCATACGGACAAGGAGCCGCACGCATGAGTATATATCTGGAACTTCCGGATGTGGATAAGCATTTTCCCTTTCGCAGTCTGATTTGTGGAGGGGATGAACTCTGTTATCCGCATTGGCATAAGGAAATCGAAATCATCTATGTTACTAAAGGAAGACTAAATCTGGGAATTAATGATACCCCAATCCGTATGGAACAGGGTGAAATTCAGTTCATTAACGGCGGGGACGTACATTATTTTCTCGCTTCGCCCGAAAGTGAGCGGGTGGTGATCCAGTTCGACCTGAATTTGTTTCAGGAAGTTGCTGCCCTGGGAGGCAGCGGCTATTCCCTGCGGGATTTGTTTACGGAGATGGAGCACTCAAGCCAGTCATGGCCGGAGGGGGCGGCTGCCCGGATCATTCCCCTGATTGAGAGCATCTACGAGGAAGATACCCAGCGGCGGGAGGGCTATGCCTATATGATCAAAGCGAGGATGTTCGAGCTGTTGACCGTTATTTTGCGGGAGATTCCGAAAAGCAGAGTCAAGCGGGAGCCTAAGTTCTCCGAGGATACGCTGACACAGTCCCGGGAAACGATGGAGCGCCTGGAGCGGATTTTTGCCTATGTGGAGCAGCATTATCAAAAGGCGATTTCCCTGAACGAGGTGGCCCGTTACATGGGCTTCAGCCCGTATTATTTCACCAAGCTGTTCAAGCGTAATACAGGGATGACCTTTGTTGCTTTCCTGAATGAATACCGGCTGAACAAAGCGAAGTGGATTCTGTTAAACGAGGACTTGCCCATGTCTGCTGTGGCCGAAGCCGCGGGGTTTGGAAGCGTGAAGACCTTTCATCATTTTTTTAAGGATGCAACCGGAATATCTCCGTTGAAATACCATAAGACAATATTCAGGAATAATTCAGCAAGAATGCAGGAAGAAAGCGCCGGGGCGGATTTGTATGATAGAGATATCAAAACCAGTGGAGGTTAGGCCTGAATGACATTGAAAATAGGAATTATCGGCTGCGGCGGAATCGCGAACGGCAAACATATGCCCGCATTGCAAAAAGTGGAGGGAGCCATGATGGTAGCCTTCTGCGATATCGTGCCTGAACGAGCCGAGAAGGCAAAAGCGGAGTTCGGTAATGAAAGCGCTGCGGTCTACACCGATTATAAAGAGCTGCTTAAGGATGCAAGTATAAATGTGATTCATGTGTGCACACCGAACATTTCCCATGCGGAAATTTCCATCGCTGCCATGGAAGCCGGCAAACATGTGATGTGCGAGAAGCCTATGGCCAAGACAACTGCGGAAGCGCAGGCGATGATTGATGCTTCTAAGCGGACTGGCCAAAAGCTGACGATCGGGTACCAGAACCGCTTTAGACCGGATTCGGCTTACCTGCATACCGTATGTGAGAATAACGGACTTGGAGAAATCTATTATGCCAAAGCCAAGGCGATCCGCCGGCGCGCGGTGCCGACTTGGGGAGTATTTCTGGATGAGGAGGCGCAAGGCGGCGGACCGCTGATCGACATCGGGACCCATGCCCTCGACCTTACCCTGTGGATGATGGACAATTACAAGCCTAAATATGCCGTGGGCAATGCTTATCACAAGCTGTCCGGCCGTAAGAACGCCGCGAATGCCTGGGGGCCATGGGACCCGGAGAAATTCACTGTTGAAGACTCTGCTATCGGGTTCATTACCATGGAGAACGGAGCGACCATTGTTCTTGAAGCCAGTTGGGCGCTGAATACCCTGGATGTGGGCGAAGCCAAAACCGTGCTCTGCGGTACAGAAGGCGGAGCCGATATGGAGAAGGGGCTGCGGATCAACGGAGAAGAATACGGCAAAACATATGAGAAGCATATTGGCCTGGATGCGGCCGGTGTGGATTTCTACGACGGCGCTGGGGATGATCCTGCAGTGGCTGAAGCCAAGCAGTGGATCGACAGCATTGTGAATGACACGGAGCCGGTCGTGAAGCCGGAGCAGGCGCTGGTGGTTACCCGCATTTTGGAGGCCATTTACAAATCGTCGGAGACGGGAATGCCCGTATTTTTTGACTAAATAGATTGAACCTGAAACATAATGAGGGAAAAGTCTCCTAATGCAAACATAACGGGAAAATCCCGAATACTATCAACGACATGAGAGCCAGGAGTGTGTTCATAGTGACCAGAGTAACCGTATGGAATGAATATCGTCATGAACGTGAGGAAGAGCGCATCCGGCAGGTCTACCCGCAGGGCATTCATGCCCAGTTAGCTTCCTTCCTCAGCGGAGCCGGACTGGATACAGCGACGGCAACGCTGGATGAGCCGGAGCACGGCTTGACAGAGGAAGTGCTGAATAACACCGATGTGCTGGTATGGTGGGGGCATGTGGCCCATCAGGAAGTGAGCGATGAGGTCGTGAACCGTGTTCATCAGCGTGTGCTTCAGGGAATGGGACTGGTAGTGCTGCATTCAGGGCATATGTCCAAAATCTTCATGAAGCTGATGGGAACTAGCTGTGATCTGAAATGGCGCGAAGCCGGGGAAAAGGAACGCCTGTGGGTCATGGACCCGAGCCATCCGATTGCCGAAGGTATAGGTGAGTATATTGATCTGGAGCAGGAAGAGATGTATGGAGCGCACTTTGATGTTCCGGCACCGGAGTCGCTGATTTTTGTCGGCTGGTTCGAAGGCGGGAACGTATTTCCGAGCGGATCGACGTACCGGCGCGGCAACGGGAAGATTTTTTATTTTCAGCCCGGACATGAATCGTATCCGACCTATTACAACAAAGAGATTCAACAGGTCATTATCAACGGCGTGAACTGGTGTGCGCCAACCAAGCGCGGCTATCCTGTGTACGGACATTCCGAGGCGCTGGAGCCAATCAAAGAAAAGGTGGGAATCTAGATGAAATTAGGAGTATTTGATCCCGTATTTGGAAGTCTGAGCCTGGATGAGATGCTGGATAAAATCGCTGCCACCGGCCTGAATGCCGTCGAGATCGGTTCCGGGGGCAATCCCGGCAATCCGCATTGTCCTACGGATGAGCTGCTGGCGAGCGAAGCGGCCCGTAAGGCCTATTTGGAAAAGTTCACGAAACGCGGCATTATGATCAGCGCCTTCAGCTGCCATAACAACCCGATCTCACCGGATAAAGAAGAAGCGCGCCAAGGCGATGAAATCCTGCGCAAGTCGATCAAGCTCGCTTCACTGATGGGCGTTGCCGTGGTTAATACCTTCTCGGGCACAGCCGGGGACAGCGACGAGGCCAAAGCACCGAACTGGCCGGTCACCCCTTGGCCTACGGTGTACAGCGATATTCTAACCTGGCAATGGGAGCACAAGCTAATTCCTTACTGGAAAGAGATCGCCCAGCTTGCGGAAGAACATGGTGTAAAGATTGGCATCGAGCTGCACGGCGGCTTCCTGTGCCATACTCCGTATACGATTCTCAAGCTGAGAGAAGCAACGGGACCGGCGATTGGTGCGAATCTGGACCCGAGTCATTTGTGGTGGCAGGGCATTGAGCCAGTGGGTGCGATCAAAATTCTCGGCAAGGCCGGAGCGATTCACCATTTCCATGCCAAGGACACATACCTGGATCAGGACAATATTAATATGTATGGTCTGACAGATATGCAGCCTTACGGCGATGTGCAGACCCGGGCATGGACCTTCCGTTCAGTCGGCTGTGGGCACAGCCTGTCCGAATGGTCCGATATCATGAGCGCGCTGCGCACCTATGGCTATGATTATGTGGTAAGCATTGAGCATGAAGATCCGCTGATGTCTGTGGATGAAGGCTTTCACCGCGCAGTGACCAACCTGCAGTCCATCCTGATCCGCGAGCAGCCGCTCGATATGTGGTGGGCGTAGGGGAATAAGAGCTGTATAAGTAAAATGTTCAAAAGCCATCACCGGCCTGCTTATTGTGCAGGCAGTGATGGCTTTTTCTTCGCTTGCCCACCCTTGCCCTACTGATGCTTATAATAAATCACCGTGGCGGACATTTTCCCATCGCCGGAAATTACATAATCCGGGATTTTGCCTGCTTCCACAAATCCGCGTGATTGGTAGAGCAGGTTGGAAGGATCACCCTCGCGTGTGTCCAGCACCAACAATGTTCGGCCATTTGCCGCAGCTGCCTGCTCTGCGGAATCCATCAGCAGGCGGGCAATGCCTTTGCGGCGGTGCTCCGGATGCACCATCAGCTTGGCGATCTCCGCCCGGTGCGGGGCGTTCGGCTTGATGACTGGGTGCAGCTGCACCGTGCCAACAATACTTTCACCCTCCATCGCGACCCAGAGCATAATGCCAGGGGCCAGGACTCCCTGCCAATAGGTTCCTGCCTCCTCTGCCCCAAGCGGAGGCAGGAATCCGATAGAAGCACCATTTTCTACGACATCTATAATCAGTTTGTTCAGTTGCTGCAGGATCTCCGGTTGTAGCTCCTCAAGCTGTGCGATGGTAATTTCATGGTTCATCCGTTGTTCATTCCCTCCGCCTAAAAAATATCGTATGAAATTCATTATAACGATAAGATGGAAGTATTCAATTTTAACTGCTGCAGGGAGAGGAGATATAACATGCTACTGGAAGTTATTGCAACGACGGTGAGTGATGCGGTTATAGCTGAAAGGAATGGGGCGGACCGGATAGAGCTGATTACCGGCATCCGGGAGGGCGGGCTGACTCCAAGTCTGGGATTGATTGAAGGTGTGCGGGAAGCCGTCAATCTCCCGGTAAGGGTGATGGTGCGCCCGCATGCACGTTCTTTCCGGTATGATGAGCCCGATGCGCACACGATGCTGCGGGATATCCGTCACATTGCAGCTACAGGCGGATTATCCCTTGTCATGGGAATGCTCCGTCCTGACCGGACAGTTGACGAAGAACTGCTTAAGCGGCTGCTGCAGGCTGCGGACGGGATGGAAGTTACGTTTCACCGGGCTTTTGACGAGGCAGAGAATCAGCTTGCAGCATTGGAGATATTGTCGCGCTACCCTCAGATTACGGATATTCTGACTTCCGGAGGACGGAATACGGCGCCCGAGGGGAAAGAGCGGATTGCAGTTCTTGAGCAGCTATCCTCTGCTTCTTCCGTCTCCATCCTTGCGGGCAGTGGCTTAACCGCCGATGGCCTCAGTGAGTTCATCACACAGACAGGAGTAAGCCGGGTGCATTTTGGCTCTGCAGTAAGGGAAGACGGAGATCCGCTGAAGCCGGTAGACCCGGTGCGGGTTCAGTCGGTACGCAGGATTCTGAATTCACTGAAGGGAGACCGGCCGCTATAATCGTGATATTAACAACTTGATAATATCAACTACCTGTGCTAAAATGTTGTTAATAACAAAATGTTAATAACATAAAAGTTAACAGGAGGTAATCCCTATGTTCGGATTCAGATTCGTGAAATTCCAGCCCAGTGACTATGTGCTTAAGGTGAAGAACGGCAAGGTAGTGCGTGAGGGAGTGGGGCTTTCTTTTCATTATTATGCGCCTACGACCTCGGTTGTTGTGGTTCCGGTATCCTCGATTGATGTTCCGTTCATGTTCGAGGAAATTACGAATGATTACCAGACAGTGACCGTACAGGGGCAGCTGACCTACCGGATTGTCGACTACCGCAAGACTACACAGATTCTTAATTACACCTACAATTTGCGTAAAAATACGTATCTCTCCGACGATCCGGGCAAACTGGCGCAGCGCGTGATTAATATCGCCAAGGTGCTGACGAAGAAGCAGCTGGAGCAGCTGCCGCTGCGCGAAGCGATTAAGTCCAGTGAACGTCTGGCAAAGACCATTACCCAGGAGACCGGACGAAATGAGGAGATTGAGAAGCTGGGCATTGAGCTGATGGGTCTGTCGATTCTGGCCATTGTCCCGAATAAGGAAACACTGCGTGCCCTGGAAGCACAAGCCCGGGAAGAGATTCTACGGAGTGCGGACAATGCGCTCTATGAGCGCCGCAATGCTTCCATTGAGCAGGAGCGCCGCGTGAAGGAGAATGAACTGAATACGGAAATTGCTGTCGAGACGAAGAAAAAACAGATCCGTGAAACCCAGCTGGACGCCGAGCGGTCGGTGAAGCAGAAGCAGAATGCGATGATGGAGGAGCAGCTCAGCTTCGATACTGCGCTTGAAGAGAAGAAGCAGGAGCTGATCGGGCTGACCGTAGCCAACCAGCGGGCCGAAGCAGATGCCAAAGCCTATGAACTGTCGGCGGTGATGAATTCACTGCAGGGGGTAGCGCCTGGTGTACTGCAGGCCCTGACCAATGTAGGGATGAAGCCCGATAAATTGATTGCAATCGCCTTCCAAGAGCTAGCGGAGAATGCTGGCAAGATTGGGCAGCTGAACATTTCGCCGGATCTGCTTCAGGGACTGATGGGCGGTTCGGCTGGAAACGGCGGGAATGCTGCAAGAGGAGGCGGGGGACGATGAGCGAGACCCGAAGCTCGGAGAACAAAATTATCCTGATCAAGCGAAAAACCTGGCTCGAAGAACTGGTGGTCCGCTACAATACGATTCAGCAGGCGCAGTTCTATATTGAACGCTTGGGAGCGGATTTCAGCGATTATATCAGCGAGGACTTTCATTACCGCAAGGCGGTGGAGACCGCAGTGATCGAGCTGGGCGCGGTGGGCCGGGTGCAGCTGCTGGAACGCCAGCATGTACCGAACTTCATTTTTGGGGAGCAAGATACCGTAGTGGTGCTGGGGCAGGATGGACTTGTGGCCAACACGCTAAAATACCTTCACGAGCAGCCGCTGATCGGGGTCAATCCCGATCCGCAGCGCTGGGACGGCGTGCTGCTGCCGTTCACCGTCAAGGATCTCCGGCATTTGGTGCCGGAGGTGTTCCGGGGGCAGCGGCAGGTGCGTGAGGTCACGCTTGCCAAAGCGCAGCTCAACGACGGACAGAGCCTGTACGGCGTCAATGATCTGTTCATTGGCCGCAAGACCCATGTGTCCGCCCGCTATCAGCTGGAGCTGAACGGTGTCACCGAGCAGCAGTCCTCCAGCGGGATTATCGTCTCCACCGGCATGGGCTCCACCGGCTGGCTCAAAAGCGTGCTCGCCGGAGCGGCAGGGATTGTTCACAGTGCGGCGCAGCTGCAAAAGGCAAGCGGAGCACGCACAGCCCCGGCTGCAGGAAGAGGCGGACATCCGGCAGGACAGCCGGTAACCGGAGCGGATGAGGTATACACCGCGGTGGCAGAGCGGCTGCCTTGGGATTACCCGAACCTGTACTTTACGGTTCGGGAGCCTTTTCCCAGCCGAACGACTTCCGCTGACCTGGTCTTCGGAGAGATCGGCAGCCAGGCCCCGCTGAAGATTACCTCACAGATGCCGGAGGACGGGGTCATCTTCAGCGATGGGGTCGAAAATGACTTTCTGGCGTTCAACTCCGGCGTGGAAGCGACGATTACGCTCGCCGAGAAGCGGGGACGGCTGGTGGTATGAATGCAACATTCAGCAGTAACGGGTTCGGTCTGCTTGCCAGCCGGACAACAGAAAGGGTTCCCCGTCAGCCACAGAGAGGCTGCTGAGGAACCCTTTTGAAATTGAAGTGCTGTTGATTACTGGAAGCTGCGGCCCTGATTCATGGATGAACCAAAGGATTGATTTGGAGACATTGGCGAATGCATTTGCTGCGAATTGAAGGAAGGCATCATTGGGATATGTGGCACCTGTGATGGCTGTTGGTTCATGGAAGAATGGAAGACCGGGCTATAAGATGGGTTGAATCCTTGAGCCCCTGTGCCGATTCCAGTGCTGAAGCTGGAAATCTGGGAGTTCTGTTCCATCTGTCTAACCAGTTGGGATACATGCTGCAGCTGTTGTACAGCCGTTTGGTGACCCTGCAGGGCCTGCTGAATCATTTGACTGGCTTTACGTTCACGGTCTGCCAATTCTTCCAGCTTGGCAGCATTTTGCTGTTCCTGTTGAAGAAGCTGTTGATAGTTTTGGCTGGCTTGTTGTGTTTGGGAGACCAGCTGCTGAATAATTTGCTCACATTGGTTGATCTGGCTGGAAATGTTGGAATTCAAAATATTTTGCCTCCTTGGCATTTCAGTTTGGTCATGCGTTCTTATTATCTCTGAGAAAAGTACTGAATATTCATGTGCTTGATTTGCTTGAGCGGACAGCTACAATTCCCTCAATTACTCCTTCGCTGCCGGAAGGACGGGCTCAAAAGAAAGGTACAGGCTGCATAGCAACTTTTGTGGCCTCCTTTCGTCTATCTAGAAAACAGTATCCATAATCACCCATAACCTGGAGGAGGGGCAGCATGAATCTGCATGGTTTATTTGCTAGACCAAAGGCTTTTTGGAAATTTAAGAATTTAGATGCTTCACGTTACAAATTATCCTTCTATTTCTCACTGAAACGGAGTATTACATTACCGCTTGTATTTGTGCTTCTGTTAACATTAAGCTTCCCGGGAGCGTCAACGGCATCGGCTGCATCGTCCTCAGAGCTGATTGTTGTGAACAAAAAGACGAATACGCTAGGTTATTTCAGTGGCGGCAAGCTGGTCCGGACGTTTCCGGTTGCCACAGGCAAAAGCAAAAGCCTCACTCCAGAGGGCAGCTTCAAAATTGTCGTCAAGATCAAAAACAGGCCTTATTATAAGGAGCACATTCCCGGAGGAGATCCGGCGAATCCGCTTGGGGACCGCTGGCTGGGACTCGAAGTGAACGGCACAAAGGGAACAACGTACGCCATTCATGGCAATAATAACGAATCGTCCATCGGCAAATATGTCAGTGCCGGGTGCATCCGTATGCATAATGAAGACATCCACTGGCTGTTTCCGCAAATTGCCAAGAATACAAAAGTGGTGATCATTTCATCATCACTCAGCCTGGACAGCATTGCTGCCAATAACGGCTATTCCCTCGGGGTTACCGCCTTTGCAGGAACCTTCATCATTAATGGTAAACCGCTGAAGCTTAAGGATGACCTTATCCTGGAGAATTCGCGTGTTTTTGTTCCGTTGAGAGAAACAGTGGCCTTGCTGGGAGGTACGCTGAAGCCGCAAGCTGGAACCGGTGCGCTGGAGATCACCATAGGAAAACGTACGGTGACACATAAACCGCTGACCACACAAGCCGTGGTACAGGGCCAAACCCTATCTATGATAGCGTCCAAAAATGTGAATAACCGTCTCTATCTGCCGCTTGGCAGCCTGACAGAGTTGTTCGGTCTTTCGTTCAAGTGGAGCAAGCAGGAAGCCACAGTCACCTTCTAGGACGGATCAGCTTCATAGTATCCCCGGACCGCAGCGGGCAGAGGCCTGCTGTGTTTTTTTGTAACCCATTCTATGTACAGCAGCTTCGAACGGGCAGGAGTTTCAGGATATATATTGAAGTTATAGAGAGAAGAACCTGTATGAGATGCTGTTTGAATGGAACAGGAAATATGAACGGGTGGATATGCCCAGAATGATGGAACGGACCGAAGAATATGTCCACAAGCGGATAATTGTCCAAAATAATCAGGAGATCCTGCGCTGGAGCAGCTCTAATATCCATTTGGCTGAAGCCGCAGGAGGAGTTCCTACTCAAGTGGAGAGGTGATGTATGATGAGCAAGCTGGCAACCTTTGTACTGGAAATATTGCGGATGTGTCTTTTGCTGTTACTGACTCTTGGGTTACTGGGTGGCTTGGAATATGGCCTATTTAAGCTGTTGTACGGCTGGACGATCTACCCCGGGAGCGCTGCGGCGGGGAATCTCATTTTGTTTTTTGTGCTCTACCGCAATTATTGGCAGTTCAAAGGCTGGTTCAAATCAGACAAAAATCAGAGGCTGGGACGCAATCTGACGTTTAGCCTAACTAGTCTCTCACTGCTGCTGATCCTGCTGCCGTTTGCTGTCCCGCTAATGATGTAATAACGGAATGGGAAACTTTAAGTATAAAGGTTCTTGACCTTGTTTATGCTTGAGGAGTTGCATATGATCTAAGTAGTATTACATTTCGGACAATTACGGAGGTTCACCGAAGCGATGAATAACTAACACGTTTCCTTCTCAAAAGACCATGAACTAGGGATGTGCTTATGCACAAGCCACGGGACACCCTTTGGAATAAAGCAGGTAAGGACGGCGCAGCCGTTGCTGCTTGGGGTGTACGGTCAGGGGATACGTGTGTCGATCGGGGACCTTACGATGCTTGTTACAGATGAACGCAGCTGATAAATATACGGTTCACCTTGCGATAAAACAAGGGGGCAATATATCTGCAGCGTTGTTTCATGGCATCCTCCTCCTTCATACATGCTCTGCCGCAGGCCGCTGGCTGCGGTTTTTTTGTATTTTTTACGGAAGCGGAGGAATGGATATGACCATAATCAAGGTTAAACATATACGTAAAGAATGGAACGGGATTCCCCTGTTCGCAGATGTCTCTTTTGAAATTGCCGAGAGAGAACGTGTGCTGCTCTTCGGACGCAACGGGATCGGCAAGACGACGCTGCTGCAGGGTCTCCTCGGACGTTACACCTTCGAGGAGGGCAACGTCTATCACGGTCTGCCCCCGGAGGAGCGGGGAGTATTGGATCAACAGCTGGAGATTGGGCCAGATGTCAGCGCGCTGGAGTATGTTCTGTCCGGTTCGCCGGAAGTGGATGACCTTAAGCGCAGGCTGGAGCAGATGGGCCGTGTGCTCCAAGAGACTGGTGGCAGCGATGAAGCGCTTGTGGCCGAATACGGTGAAGTATATGAACGTTATCTGCAATTGGACGGGTATGGCTGGGAGGCCAAGGCAGAACAATGCCTTAGCCAGCTGATGCTGAATCATGAGGTGTGGACCCTGCCATACCGCCAGCTCAGCGGGGGGCAGAAGACCAGAGTTCAACTAGCCGCGCTGCTGGCCCGTCAGCCGAAGCTGCTGATCCTGGATGAGCCGACGAACCATCTGGATGAGGAGACCATGGTCTGGCTGGAGGAGTGGGTACGGAATTATCCGGGGACGGTATTCTACGTTTCCCATGACCGCAGATTCATTGACCGGACGGCAACGGCAGTGCTGGAGCTGAGCCCGCAGGGCTGCCGGCGATATCCGGGAGGATATACGAAGTACCGGGAGCAGAAGGAGATAGAGTCACGAACGCTGGCGGTGCAGTACAGAAAGCAGGAGCTGGAGAGGGAAAAGCTGCTGGCGAGCATCCGCCGTTATGCAGAATGGTTCCAGCAGGCCCACCTTGCCGCCGGCCAGAACGATTTCCGGCGCGCCCAAGCGAAGAAGAACGTCTCCCGGCTCCATGCCAAGGAAGCGAGTCTGGAACGCCTGGAGCAGAACCGGGTGGAACTGCCGCGTGCCGTATCCCAGCTGAGCATGAAGCTGGAAGGTGAAGTTTTCCGGGGGGATTCGCTGCTTGAGATGAGCGGTATTCATTATGCTTACGGCGGCGTTCCTGCGCTGCTGGAAAATTTCAATCTAACTTTACGGCGCGGGGACCGTCTTGCTGTTCTTGGACCGAACGGTGCCGGCAAATCCACGCTGCTGAAGCTGATTGCTGGTCTGCTGGAGCCTGACGGTGGCGAATTGCGTATGCATCCCCGCACGCGGGTGGGTTATTTTGCCCAGGAACTGGATGATCTGCCCCTGTCATCCACCCTACTGGACAGCTTGCTGGAGCTTCCCGGCATGACGCAGACGGAGGCGCGGACCATTCTGGGCTGCTTCTTGTTCCCCCGGGAGGATGTATTTAAGCGGATCGGTGATCTAAGCCTTGGTGAGAAATGCCGTGTTGCCTTCCTGCGGCTGTATTTTGGCCGTGCCAATCTGCTTGTGCTGGATGAGCCGACCAACTATTTGGATATCGATACCCGGGAGCGGGTGGAAGAAGCACTGGCTTCTTATCCCGGCGGGCTGGTTATCGTCTCGCATGACCGGTATTTGCATGCTAAAGTGGCCAACCGGCTGCTTGTACTGGAGCGTGGAGGGAACCCCCGTCAGTTCACGGGTACCTATGAGGAATATTCGTCCAAGGACCGGAGCCGGGTGCTTACACCGGAAGAGCAATCACAAGAAGGAGAACTGCAGCTGATGAAGCTGCGCCTGGCCCAACTGATGCACAGTGAAACCAGGGAGACGGTGGAAGAGGACCGCGAGCTGATGACCGAGATTGTGCAGCTGCGGCGGACCATCCATGAGCGGCAATAACTGCCCGTTCCACCCTGTGGTGACGAGATAGCAGAAAAACCAAAAAAATACAGGTGCGGTGAAGGGTTATGGCATATTTTGGCGAAATGTATAAATCATACAGCTAAAATATGAGGGAGGCACTCTCAAATGCGTAATAAGGGAATCAGAATCATGGTACTGCTGCTGCTCCTGTTCAATATGGCCATACCGGTACAGTCCACTTCGGCGGCATCCAAAAGCATCAAGGTTAAAGTAACCTTAGTCAGTGCGGAACTGACTGAAAACAATCATGTGGGTAATGAGTGGTATACCACGGCATATATTAACGATAAAGAGATCAGTGAGGGCTCATCCGTGGTTCTGGACCTGAAATCGACAGAAAGTGTTCAACTGAAGGCGTATGCGGAAGAGCAGGATAAAATTCCGGAATCCGCCACGGCTACCGCTTCTGTCAAAGCCTCAGCAATAACCAAAACCATCAGCAAAGCCATAGAGGTGACCGTTGTCGAAAACCGGGGGCGCTATTCCGGCAACACGGCCACATGGACGTTCACATTTAAAGTTCAGAAGCAATAGACCAGAATAGCAACCTAGGGGGAACAATGAATAAAAAAGTATGGTTAAGAATGGGGCTGACGCTAATTATACTTGCGCTGCTCTATCTTTGGATGAGGCCGCAGCAGGTGGAGCGGGAATACGGAAGTGTTATTTATTCGAATGAAGCCGGCATGATCAAAAGCACGACTATCCACTTTAAAGGAAAGGTTGCCCGGGGCGTCCTCCTGTTCTCCAAAAGTACATTGAACGGAACGCTTACTGTAGACCAGGACTTGACCTATAAGATAAAGCTGAAGGATAACGGAGGTTATTATTTGGGAGTTATGACGGCATGGGATACCGATCACTCTACACGTACAACCGGGGTGATTTCTGTAGCGAAGAAGCTGGACCGGTTCTGGATTACGCTAACCGATCTTGATAAGCGCTATAACCTTAAGAACGGTGAGGGGAGTATTTCAGGTCCGGCAAGTACACTGGAAGAAGCGAAGCAGGTAGGAAAGGATATTTTGGCTGCGTACAGATCTTAACACTGGAGGTACAACATGGATCGAAGGGTGGAAGAAGAGCTGGTTCCAGGGGACTTCACAGGATTTTGGAAAAGAGTGCTGATCAGTATTGTAGATGTTCTGGTGCTTCTTCTTCCGGCCTATGTTGTGAATAAGTTCTTCGTCTGGGCGACAGAACATTATCATTCGGGGATACCATTGTTTATCCAGTTTGCGCTGCTGTGCGCATTTAATATTTATATGGTGGTCAAATATGGCGGGACGCCCGGAAAGCTGCTCCTGAAGGTCAGAATTATAAATGCGGACGGACAGCTGCCCTCGGTGAAGCAGGCATTGATCCGGGATAGCTTCTATATTCTGAACTCATTTTTGGCGGTCATTGCAAGCTTGAGTGCGTACAAAACCCTGTCGATTTCCACTCATGCCGGGGAATGGCTCCCGCTTGTGATTGGTTTGAATGCATTTTTTGGCTTTGTGATTATAGTGGACTGCCTATGCGTCGCATTCATCAAGAATAACCGGGCCATACATGATCTGATGGCGGGAACGTACGTGGTTGATAAGTCGGCGATGGATAGTCTTAAGCCAGACAAGATAAGTTGATATGTTGCAAAAGGGATAGAACCGGCAGTCCGCTGCTGAGTTCTATCCCTTTACTGTTTTAATCCAATTGCAGCTAGTGTTGCGGAAGAATTCAACAAAATAAAATAAATATTCGTTATTATTATTTTTTAATATAAAAATTAAAGGATTTGTACCACTTGCTGTCGAATTATGGAACCCATAAAGCCTATATGCCCATTCATCTTAGAACTAATAAATTATTGGAGGCAGCGATTATGAAAATAAGGACCAAAAGGTCGAGTTATTCACTATTTGGTGTGCTTTTGCTTGGAATGGCAGTGTTCTTCTGCTTACGCCCGGTACATCTGTATGCTGCGGGTCCGGCGCCAGACAGTTTCACAACCTCCAGCTATACCAGCTTGCCTTCAAATGCAATGACTGGTATGGCCTACGGCAACAATGTGTATATCGCAGTCGGCTACTACGGGGCCATTATCAAATCGGCTGATGCGGAAACCTGGGTGAATGTGAAAACCAAAGCTGACATTAACTATGCAGGAGTGGCAGCTCCTGATTCTTTTACTTTTAACGGGGCAGCTTATGGAAACGGTTTATTTGTTGTTACGGGAAGTGAAGGGGTTATTCTGACCTCGCCGGACGGCAACAACTGGACCCAGCGCACCTCCAATGTCACATTTGGCATTTCGGGTGTTGAATTTCTCACTTTTAATGGGAACAGTGCTTTTTACGCTACAACACAAGGGAAGCTGCTGACCTCAACAGACGGGATCAGTTGGACCGCTCTCGTTCCTACAGGGCTTGACCCCACGGCATACGTAACCAGAGTGACTGTAGGGAATAGCGGCACCAAATTGGCTGTAGGGGCATCAAACGGAAAAATCTACTCTACGATTAATGGCTCCACCTGGACCTGGACGCAGCCCTCTACCGCGGCGGGACCATCCACCGGTACCAACATGCTGTCCTGGATGAACGGCCGTTACTATATTTCAGATCCTAGTGCTTATCTCTGGACCTCTACGGATCTCTCCACGTATACGCTGATGGGACCTCCTTTTAAGCAGAATGCCTCACAATACAATAATCAGATGTTTAACGGGTTTTATGATGGTACGAAGGTCTACTTGTTCGGTTATGAATCTCCAAACTATGGAGCAGTGTACACATCGACGAACGGAACCACATGGACCATGCAGCCGTTCAAAAATTATTTTGTTACGCAGAACCCGCGTTTTCTGAACGGGAAATATTTTCGCTTGGGCAATGAAGGAATGATGGTTTCCTCAGATGGGGTGGATTGGCGCTATAAATGGGGAGGCGCTTTTACTGAGATTGTTCATGGCAGCGGATCACAGTATATTGCTGTTGGGAAAATGGGCAGCGACGGGGCGATCTGGAACTCGGCTGACCTTGCGAACTGGAACCAGGTAACACTGTCCTCAAGAGTGGCCGGATTCTCGGCGGCGGCATACGGTAATAACACCTATGTGGCGATTGGCGAGGCCAATCAGACAAGCACTGCGCTGGCTACCTCGACGGACGGATCTGCCTGGACGCTGCAAAGCAGCTTGAATGATTCGACAGCTATAACGGACATTGCTTTTGGGAATGGGAAATTCGTTGCGGTCGGTTCAAGTGCGGGAGCTCCCAAAATAAAAACGTCGGCGGACGGTATCACCTGGCATGAGCCTACCCTGCCTGCGCAATCGATAGATGCGGTGTATTCCATTGCATATACGAATAATCAATTTATTGCCTTGGGGTACGGCTATGATAACCAAGGTAATATAGATGCATCCAGCATTTGGACTTCGGCGGATGGGGAGACTTGGACGAATCGTTCAGGAGCTTATCCTAACCAGACGGATGTCCTGAGTAATGTTCTGTATGACGGAAGCAAATATGTTCTGACTGGTTATAACTCTAGCACTTATGAGGTGTTCTCACGTACCAGTGATGATCTCACCTCTTGGAGCTCACCAACAATGACGGGTTTGTCCACCTTTTACTCAACCTCAGCTATGATGGGGCAAAAGGGCAACAACCTCTACATGCTGGCTTATGGCAGTAACAATGTTCCGGTGGTATATTTCACGGATGATCACGGTTCGACCTGGCAGGATGCCGGTGTGGACTTGTCCTCCATTGATCCGAATGCAATCTATTCGCTGGTGGAGGCGAATGGCAGAGTGGTTCTCTCCGGGAACTCACAGTTGGTTATGACGACAACGGGAACCATGGCGCAGGTAGGTGCTCCGACAGCAAGCCCAGTCGGAGGCGCAGTAGCCTCAGGCACGACAGTGGCGCTGAGCACCACAACTAGCGGAGCAGCGATCCACTACACGCTGGACGGCAGTACGCCGACGAGCGCCAGCGCGGTATATAGCGGCGCGATCCCGGTGACGGGCGCGGTGACGATTAAGGCCATCGCCGTGAAGGCGGGGATGACGGACAGCGCGGTAATGAGCGAAGCGTACACGATCATGGCACAAGCGGTTGCACCATCCGCCAATCCGGCGGGAGGCGCAGTAGTGTCAGGCACGACAGTGGCGCTGAGCACAACTACAAGCGGAGCAGCGATCCACTACACGCTGGACGGCAGCACGCCAACCAGTGCCAGCGCCGTGTATAGCGGGGCGATCCCGGTGACGGGCGCGGTGACGATTAAGGCCATCGCCGTGAAGGCGGGGATGACGGATAGTGCGGTAATGAGCGAAGTGTATACGATCATGGCACAAGCGGCTGCACCATCCGCCAATCCGGCGGGAGGCGCAGTAGCGTCAGGAACGACAGTGGCGCTGAGCACCGCCACCAGCGGAGCAGCGATTCACTACACGCTGGACGGCAGCACGCCGACCAGTGCAAGTGCGGTATATAGCGGCGCGATCCCGGTGACGGGCGCGGTGACGATTAAGGCCATCGCCGTGAAAGCGGGGATGACGGACAGTGCGGTAATGAGCGAAGCGTACACGATCATGGCACAAGCGGCTGCACCATCCGCCAATCCGGCGGGAGGCGCAGTAGCGTCAGGAACGACAGTGGCGCTGAGCACCGCCACCAGCGGAGCAGCGATCCACTATACGCTGGACGGCAGCACGCCGACTAGTGCCAGCGCGGTGTATAGCGGCGCGATCCCGGTGACGGGCGCGGTGACGATTAAGGCCATCGCCGTGAAAGCGGGGATGACAGACAGTGCGGTAATGAGCGAAGCTTACACGATTATGGCACAAGCGGCTGCACCATCCGCCAATCCGGCGGGAGGCGCAGTAGCGTCAGGCACGACAGTGGCGCTGAGCACCACAACTAGCGGAGCAGCGATCCACTACACGCTGGACGGCAGCACGCCAACCAGTGCTAGCGCGGTATATAGCGGCGCGATCCCGGTGACGGGCGCGGTGACAATTAAGGCCATCGCCGTGAAGGCGGGGATGACGGACAGCGCGGTAATGAGCGAAGCTTACACGATTATGGCACAAGCGGCTGCACCATCCGCCAATCCGGCGGGAGGCGCAGTAGCGTCAGGCACGACAGTGGCGCTGAGCACCACAACGAGTGGAGCGGCGATCCACTATACGCTGGACGGCAGCACGCCGACCAGTGCCAGCGCGGTATATAGCGGGGCGATCCCGGTGACGGGCGCGGTGACGATTAAGGCCATCGCCGTGAAGGCGGGGATGACGGACAGCGCGGTAATGAGCGAAGCTTACACGATCATGGCGCAAGCGGCTGCACCATCCGCCAGTCCGGCGGGAGGCGCAGTAGCGTCAGGCACGACAGTGGCGTTGAGCACTGCCACTAGCGGAGCAGCAATCCACTACACGCTGGACGGCAGTACGCCGACTAGTGCAAGTGCGGTGTATAGCGGGGCGATCCCGGTGACGGGCGCGGTGACGATTAAGGCCATCGCCGTGAAAGCGGGGATGACGGACAGTGCGGTAATGAGCGAAGCTTACACGATTATGGCACAAGCGGCTGCACCATCCGCCAATCCGGCGGGAGGCGCAGTAGCGTCAGGCACGACAGTGGCGCTGAGCACCACAACTAGCGGAGCAGCGATCCACTACACGCTGGATGGCAGCACGCCGACCAGTGCAAGTGCCGTATATAGCGGCGCGATCCCGGTGACGGGCGCGGTGACGATTAAGGCCATCGCCGTGAAAGCGGGGATGACGGACAGCGCGGTAATGAGCGAAGCGTACACGATCATGGCGCAAGCGGCTGCACCATCCGCCAATCCGGCGGGAGGCGCAGTAGCGTCAGGCACGACAGTGGCGCTGAGCACCGCCACCAGCGGAGCAGCGATCCACTACACGCTGGACGGCAGCACGCCAACCAGTGCCAGCGCGGTATATAGCGGGGCGATCCCGGTGACGGGCGCGGTGACGATTAAGGCCATCGCCGTGAAAGCGGGGATGACAGACAGTGCGGTAATGAGCGAAGCTTATACGATCATGGCAGCACCGAACAGCATAATTAGTCCGGTCAGTGCCGCTTTTGACAAAAAACAGACCCAACAGGCCGATCTGGCCGTTGAACTGACTCTGAATGGCAATACGTTCACAGGAATCTCCAACGGGATAGCCAACCTTACTTTGGGAACGGATTACACGCTGTCCGGCAGTACGGTAACGATTGCCAAGGAATACCTTGCTGCTATGGCTACAGGTACAACGAACTTAACCTTCAGATTTAGCGCAGGCGCAGTTCAGAATTTAGAAATTACAGTAACCGATACAACGGTTCCTGTTCCCGGTGTACCTTTACTGCAATCCGCAGTTTTCGGTAATGCTCAGGTGCAATTGATCTGGACGCCGGTAGAGGGTGCATCAGGGTACAAGATTTTCCAAAGACTGGCTGATTCGGCATATGGCAGTGAAGTCGATACCGTCAGCGGTTCAGTCTACGGCTATAATGTGGTGAATCTATTAAATGGAACGACCTATTATTTTGTGGTCAAAGCAACCAATGCGGAAGGTGACAGTGCGGCCTCCAACGAACGGAGCGCCACTCCAAAGACAGTTCCAGGGGCTCCGGCCAATGTAACAGCAGTATCCGGTAGTGGGCAAGCGATCATTTCCTTCACGGCGCCTGAGACAAACGGAGGCAGCCCGATTACAGGGTATGAGATTACCTCCTCGCCGGGGAATATTGTAGCTAATGGAACTGCAAGTCCCATTACAGTCACGGGACTTACCAATGGAACGACTTATACTTTTACGGTAAAAGCGGTCAACAGCGCAGGCAGCAGCACGGCCTCAGCCTTATCGAATGCCGTAACGCCAATCGCTCCATCCAGCGGAGGGGGAGACCCTTCGCCTGCTGTACCAACGCCAACACCAACGCCAACACCAACATCAACGTCAATACCAACAGCGGCACCAGCCCCCACCGGTTTTGACATTCTTGTAAATGGCAAGGTGGAGAGCGCCGGAACAGTATCCACTGCCACAGTAAATGGACAGACAGCCTTGACCGTAGCCATTGATCAGGTCAAGCTGGAAGAGAAACTCGCGGTGGAAGGGCAGGGTGCTGTAATTACAATTCCGGTAAACCTGAAATCGGATATTGTTATTGGCGAGTTGAATGGTCAAATGATTAAGAATATGGAGAATAAGCAAGCGGTATTAGAGTTGAAGAGTGGAACGGCAACCTATACCCTGCCTGCTGGGCAAATCAATATTGATGCAATCTCAAGTCAGCTCGGAACCACAGTTGCTCTTGAGGATATTAAAGTCAAAATTGAAATTGCTACTCCTGCAGCGGATACATTAAGAATAGTAGGGAATTCGGCTGTTCAAGGCGGATTCACGTTAGTTGCACCTCCGCTCAATTTTGTGGTGCGGGCAGAGTATGATGGTAAAACCATTGAAATCTCCAAGTTTAACGCCTATGTAGAACGGGAAATGGCTCTTCCGGAGGGTGTGGATCCGAAGAAGATTACAACAGCCATCGTGGTTGAGCCGGATGGATCGGTGAGACACGTACCTACTAAGGTCACAACGATTGACCAAAAATATTTTGCCAAGGTGAACAGCTTAACCAACAGTACCTATTCCATTATCTGGAACCCTCTGGAATTCAAGGATATGGCCGGACACTGGGCTAAAGATATCGTCAATAACATGGGTTCACGGAAGATCATTGACGGTACAGAAGAGGGGATATTTACTCCCGATGCGGATATCACACGCGCTGAATTCGCTGCAATCATCGTACGCGGACTTGGACTGAAGCTGGAGAACAGCACAGCTCCATTTACGGATGTGAAGGCAGGGGCTTGGTACAGTAGTGTGGTTCAAACCGCCTATGCATACAATCTAATCACTGGATTCGAAGACGGCAGCTTCCGTCCGGCAGACAAGATCACCCGGGAGCAGGCGATGACCATCATAGCTAAGGCGATGAAGATCACCGCATTGAAAGACAAACTTCCGGCTCAAGCCGCAACTGAGCTGTTAAGCCCGTTCAAGGATGCCGGCATTGTCTCGCAGTGGGCAGTGAACAGTGCTGCGGATAGTATTCAGGCAGGTATCGTCTCCGGACGCAGTGCCTCCCAGTTGTCTCCTCAGGCTTATGTTACAAGAGCCGAGGTTGCTGCTATGATCCAAAGATTGCTGCAGAAGTCCAATCTGATCTAGATAAATTCACCTTGCGCCTCCCGAGCTGCCCAGCAGCCGGGAGGTGTTTTTTTTTCCTGAATATATGTTTCTCGCTATAAATCAAGGACGGCAAAGCCGTTTCCACTGGGCCATCCGGCAATATCCACAGCTGCAACCTTTACGGATTGTCACCCGTCTGAATGAACAGATTGATCTCAGAGAGAACAGACAACCCAAGGAGATGATACTGCATGAACACTTCATTCAAAGCAACAGCCGGAATCCTAATACTAACTGGTATATTGGGGCTTTCCGCCTGCAGCTCCTCCAATAATGACGCAGCTAACGCCACCCCGGAAGCTACGGCAATTTCACAACCGGAGGCAAGCAACTCGCCTGCGCCTTCCACAGAACCGTCGAAAGTACCGTCTGCGGCTTCGCCAAATGCTGCAGGCGGAGGCAGCGAATCAGCCTCTTCACCAGAGGACAGCAGCAAGCTGCTTGAAGAGCTTTTACAGCTGGCACAGCAAGGTAAAGTACCAGGTGTGGAATATGCTGCACACACCGGGTTAATTGACGAGGTGGAAGCGGCCTGGGGCGAGCCCGATACGAAGGAGTCGGCGGGTAAAGGCATCTATTCAACATACAGTAAGAAGCATGTGGTCTTCGGCTTCAATAAGGGCAGCAAGATCTTTGACGTCCGTTCCAGTGCTGCCGATCTGCAGAAGCTGACACTGAAGCAGATTGAAGCAGTGCTCGGCACACCGGATCATACCACGGTCAATGGCAGCGATAAAATCTACATTTACCAGGCAGGCAAGCAATACGATCTCAAGTTCATCATTCCGGACGCTTCCAGCACCGTGGATCATATTTCTGTATTTTCTGAACAGGATTCGATTAACAATATGGCCGGATAAGCTATAATACCTCCATGGACTTATCCTTGGAAAAGAGGTTCGGCTATGCAACTTGAATTAGACGGGAGCGAATACACCGTCACAGCAGGCGGGATTACGATCACGCTGCTGCCCAAGGAATTCGCTCTTCTGCAATTTCTGTACCGCAACCGTGGGCGTACGTTCAGCCGGGAGCAGCTGCTGGATCATGTATGGCCATTGGAGTACCCGGTAGAACGGACAGTGGATGACCATATCTACCGGCTGCGCAAAAAGCTGGCCGTCCTGAGCGGCCTGGGCATTCGGACTGTCCGGGGGTTCGGGTACAGTCTGACTCTGCCGGGATCTCCAGCCGGCGTAATGATCAATCCCACAACGAATGATTTGGAGCTGCGCGAAACCATGCGCGGTGTATTCTCCAAGTTTCATGTATACGGCCAAGGCAAATCCATGCTGACATTGGCGCGCCAGCAGGACATTCTTGGGTTTGAGCTGGACCCGGAATATTCGATGGTCATTCACTTTGTACAGGGAGATTTGGATTGGCTGCTGCACACGGAAGAAGTTCCGCTCAAGGACCGGCTGTTTTATTTGCTGCTGTACCACTTTTTCTCTGGTGATCCCAAGGAGAGACTTGCGTATTGCGAGCAGATCATTGAACGGCAGCTGCTGTACCCTGAATATCAGCTGGAGCTGGAAATCCTCACGATTCTGGACTTGTTCACTCTTGCGGGACAACCGGAGCGGGCCGTGGAGCGTTTGGAACATTCATATCAGGTCATTGCTGAGCTTGGTTATGAAAATTTCATTCCCGTGACTTTGATTACGGAGCTTTTTGTGCATCTCGTGGCGGGAACCGGGGATGACAAGCTTAACCGGATGGACGAAGCGATTGCAGCTGTCCTTCAGGAGAAGCCCTTTCTGCGGGAGATTGGTAGCTATAAAGTGGTAAAGGGACTTTGGAGCTTACGGCTGGAACATTGGCAGGAGTCGGAGAATCTGCTGGATGAGGGCTTGCAGGTACTGGAGATGTCAGAATTCGTTCCGCTGAGGCTCTACGCATTATACCGGATTGTCCATTTCTGCCGTATGTTCCCGCCCTCTAAAAAACTGCAGCGTAAATATGAAGACTTGTTCGCGCTGGAGCTGGAGCAATCCGGGTTAAACCGGATGGAGAAACCTTTGGAGCACCTGATGCAGCAATTGCTCAAACCCCTCTGATTATTCTCTGACAATTCCCCGTTACAGTTAGATCATGAATGATCCTGTTCCATGATTCTAAATGTAACCTGGAGGAATGACAGATGGAAACTTCTCTGAAGCAGGGGAACAGCCTGCTGCACAACAAAGTATATATGCGCGTGTACAGCGCTTTCGCCACAGCAACTTTTGGTGACTGGTTCGATACACTGGCGATTCAGGTTCTCGTCGGCTACCGCTGGCAGGCCAGTCCGCTAATGCTGGCACTGATTCCGGTAGCCATGGCGCTGCCAAGCGTTCTGCTCGGCTCTGTGGCCGGGGTCGCTGCCGACCGCCTGAACAAGCTGAAGCTGATGCGCATGTGCGATCTGCTTACCGCGATCCTGACCGTACTGGTGTTGTTCGCACCCGGTATGGTGTGGCTGCTGCCGCTGCTGGTGCTGCGATCTTCGATTTCCACGCTGAACGTTCCGGCTCAGCAGTCCATGACCCGCAGTATTGTCAGAGAGGATCAGCTGCTTCAGGCCACCTCTCTGAACGGTATCGTGAACCAGGGCTCCAAAATCGCCGGTCCCCTGCTTGGCGGTGTTGCGCTTACGCTGCTCAGTCCGCATTGGTGTATTTTGCTGAATGCTATATTTCGGGTAGGCTCCTATTTGCTTCTCCTCTCGGTCAAAAACATCCCTACAGAAGGTGAACTCCCGGCTGCACAGACGCAGGCGGAGAGAGTTCCAATGGGTATGATGTGGAAAGAGGGCTGGAGCTTTATGCTGCGCAGCCGCCTGCTGCTGCATACGATGTTATTTGGACTTGCCGGAGCTCTGGCGATTCAGATCATTGATTTCCAGTTCACCAGCCTGTTCCGGGTGATCTCACCGGTGAATGAATCCCTGCTGGGCTGGATGGTGGCCGCCTCCGGTATAGGTGCCGTAGCTGTCATTCTGCTTCTGGGTAAGTTGAAACCGGGAACCCGTTATGGTCTGAGACTGGGAATGGGTTATGTGCTGATCGGCGGATCGGTTGGGGGTCTCGGACTACTACAGCCGGGCGCTTCTGCGCTTTGGGTGTTGTTGTTCGGCTTCGTACTGGGGATTGGGAATGGAACCTTTTTCGTGACCTTCAATTACTGCCTGCAAAAAGAAACCCCGCCCCACATGACCGGCCGTATCTTCGGCATTCAGAGCACCATCCTCGGGGTGGTGATGATTGCGGCGCCTCTGCTGGGAGGGCTACTAGTCCAAATGGCCGGGCCTGGCCGTATCTTCTTGGATTTTGGCGTCGTTCAAGTGCTGCTCGGGCTCGCCGGTATCCTCTTTGGCCGGTTACTTTGGCCTGAGGCCAAGCCGGAGCGGGGACAGACAGCAATGGAGCATAGTTCTTAACATATCTCATTTACAGGAGGGTCCAATGACAACTTACATTTATATGGTTCGGCATGGAGATTCGCTCAAAACCTCGGGCAATGAAAGATCGCGCGTATTGTCCCCTCAGGGTGAGAAGGATGCGCGTAGAGTAACGGAACGGTTGCTGAACGAAGGCATACATACGCTATACAGCAGTCCCTATGTCAGAGCAGTGGATACAATTGCCGGACTGGCTAAGGTACTAGGCCAAGAAGTCCATAGGATTGAGGATTTAAAAGAAAAATGCTGGACGGTTGACGACCGTACGCTGCAGGACCCGGAACTATATCCATATCTGGAGCGGATGTTCGAGGAGCCGGATTTTGTATTGGAGGGTGGCGGAGAGTCCAATCGGGTCTGTAAAGACCGGGCCGTAAAGGCGCTGAAGGCGATTCTGCGGAATCACCCGGACGAGCGGATTGTTATCGGTACTCACGGCATGGTGATGACGCTGATGATGAATGAGTTTGCCGGAGAATATGGGTTGGATTTTTTGATGCAGACCACCAAGCCGGATATTTACTGTATGGAAATTATAGACGGACTACTGACTCATGTGGAGAGACTGCCCCTTAACGACTGAAGTGCAGTTCCCTGAATTTGTGAAGCCGTTCAACGAATATCAGCAGCAACCACTACCTTGCCCCGGACGCTGGTTTATGTCTAAATGAAGCGGGAGCAGCGGCTGCTGAATGAAGACTTTATTTTGTCATGAATCTTGTTGACGGTTTGATGAGAACGTCGAAGGGGGGCCATTGAGCCGCCAAGGCTACAGCTGATAAAAGCGTGCCGTATTGGCGGTCAGCATCGCCTTCGCCTGATCGGCGGAATATCCATGGAGCGTTGCCCAGGCTGCTGCAACGTCATGAACCATTGCCGGATGGGTAGGATGTCCGGCAAAAGGGCCTTCGAACAACCAAGGACCATCCGTCTCGGCCATGACCAGCCCCGGCGGATAGCGCCGTGCGAGTGCCTGAATCTCCGGCTCATATACAATATCCGGTGTGAAGGAGATGTGGTAACCCCGTTCAATCATACGAAGAACCGCTTCTTCCGGACCCTTGAACCAATGAAAATGAGCTCTGGTGATGCCGTGCTTCTCCAGCAGATCACAGGCGGTCACGGCATCCTCATAGACGGCATGCAGGATTACCGGCTTGTCCAGCCGGGCAGCCAGAGCAAGCTGCTCATCCAGAAGCCGCATATAAGGCTCCACTTCGAAAGCTTCACCGCGCTCCAGCGCTTCCGCTCTTGAATAGTAGGGAAGCCCGATCTCGCCTATAGCCACCATATTTTCCGCGTGCTGACTGATCCACTGTATTAGCGTGGCTAACTCTTCTTCCATCGGTACCGGCTGCTCGGGATGGTAACCGTAGGCCGGTTTCACCCGGCCCGGATACCGTGCAGCGATTTCCTGTGTGCGGATGCAGGAGTCCAGATTCATTGAGACGGCAACCAGCGAGTGGAGGTCATGCTCCGGAAGCCCATGCAGCATGGTTTCCAGTTCTGAATCTATATATTGCTCAAGGTGAATATGGGCATCAATCATGGGCTCATTGCTCCTTTTCCACATACTGCTTCGTAGTATCGTAGGGTTCAAAACGGATCGAGTCCAGGTTCAATCCTCCACTGCCTGCTTTGTAAGCCAGCATCAATGTCCCCATACTCTCCTCAATTCCAGCATTTACACTGGTTTCTGCCTTCAGCTTACCATTTGCCACTTGATAATGAGTAACTGCCCCGATCCCAACCTGTGTGCCAAAATGGTTGAGACCGCCATCCCCGGCACGGCCGGGAAGCCTCAAGGTCACCTTCGATGGAGCAGGGCCGGCAAGCTCAAGCCGGACCACAACATCGCTATTGTCGAGCGAGATCTTGGAGGTGGTAGCTGCCGAAGCAACCTTTTCTGCTGCCGGTACCGCAAGCTCCTTCCACTCTTCCGGCTTGACCACATGGACCCCCTCCAGGGAAATTCCGGTTCCTGTACCAAGGCTGAATACCACCGTAGCTTCCGGCTTCCCGTCGTTATCCACATCGGCATAGTAAAGCACCGGAGGGTAAGACCCAAGTCTGGGAGCTTCCCATTTGAAACTGTGCTTTCTGCCGTTCACTTCGAGGATGAACCCTTTATAGGTACTGCCATCCTTCCGGGCCGCATACAGCTTGACCTTGCCGGAAGTGCCAGCTGCGACCGCCAATGGTTCAGCGGGAACCCGCACGGATGTACTGACATCTCCAGACGTAATGGATACTGCACTACCAGAGGCTGTTAGCTTGGCTTCGGCCCCAGTTAATGAAGACACCGCACCAGCAGAAATATACACATGCCCCTCCTTCAGAAGGACAGGCCCTTCAAGGCTGTCTTCATAACCGCCGTCAGTCTGCGTATATTGAACCTGCATGGCTGAACGGCCGGGTGAAAGAATCGTACGGGAGCTGTTATCGGTTAGGGTGAGCTTTTTACGTGTATTATCCCATTTCAATTCAACCGGATAATATTCCAGCAGCACTCTTGCAGGAACATACAGGATCTCCCCGGAATGAAAAGGATGAAGCTTGGGCAGAACAGGTTGGCCGTCTACAGACAGGGTGAGTGGTGCGGCAGCGGATATTGAATCTATAGTTGGAGCTGCCGCACATCCGGCAATTAGCAGGGCAAGGGCGGAAGCGGTCAGTATTTTTTTCACAGAATAACCTCCAGAGTCTAAAAGTTCCAATCTATTCAATTATACTGTAAATGATCCGCCCGGGGGCCACGATCCGTTAACAATAAGAAGTCAGGACTGTTACGTTTGGGCGGTGGGCAGCAAAGGATACGATGGATTCGCGCTTGGGTGTGCCGGATACAGGAGGGGCTTGACACTCTTTTTGCATAAATTTAACATGGGAGAATGAATGAGAATAATATCTTGGCGGCCATCGGCCGAATTCACCGGCGCGGGAACAAGTTCATTGAACGGGAGCTCAAAAAACATAATATTCATGGAATTGCCCCTTCACACGGGGATATTTTGTTTCAGCTGTTTGCCCGGGAAAACATTACGATGAACCAGTTATCCTGCTCAATCGACAAGGACAAGTCTACGATAACGGCATTGGTTGACAAATTAGTACGGTTTGATTATGTGAAACGGGAACAAGACCCGTTGGATGGACGGATACATCGCCTGTCGCTTACACCTAAAGGCCGGGAGCTCCAGCCCATCTTCGAAGAAATATCAGTAACGCTTCTTGATGCAGTCTATACGGAGTTTGTACCGGAGGAGAAACAGCAGCTGCTTGCTTTACTGGAGAAGATTAAGCTGTGATAACTTCCGGATTGAGCACCAATAAATAGACATACACGAGAGCAGTCGGGCCTTCCATGTATGGAGGGTCCTGTTTGTTTTCAGTTGTGGTCCCGTATAATGAATCCTAAAAATAAATCGAACGATCTGGGCGTTTCCTTCCAATACATAGTGTAAGCCTGAAGGAGGGGAAGACAGATGGAAGAGCAAACCGAATACTCGCAGCTCATAGCGCGCACGCTGGCCGGCAGCCGTGAAGCCTATGGGGAGTTGTATGAAGCGACTGTTCGCGATGTCTACCGGACTGTGCGTTTCCTCGTTTCCGAGCCCTCCGATGCGGACGATGTGGTGCAGGATATCTATCTCGAGCTGCACCGCTCGCTGGAGCAGTATGATGGGACCCGGGCGTTTAAGCCTTGGCTGATGGGACTGGTGATGCGGCAGGTTCAAGCTTATCGGAGGAAAGGCTGGAGACAGCTCCGGATCACAAAGAAAGCGGAGCACACTGCCTCAATCCCGGATGCTGATTTTGCCGGTGAAGTCATAGACAGGCTGTCCAGCCATATGCTCATGGATAAGGTGAACAGTCTGCCATACAAGCTGAGGCAGGTCATTGTTCTGCACTATTTGCAGGAATATTCCCAGGAAGAGGCCGCAGCAATCCTCGGCATTCCGCTGGGGACTGTCAAATCCCGCATTCATGCTGCATTGCAGAAGCTGCGCCGGAAACAAAAGGCTGACACCATTAGAATAGGGAAGGTGGAGGAGATGCATGAGTCTTGAAGAGAACCTGCGGCGGACGCTGCAAGCAGAAACCGAAGGCTGGAGCGCCCCACCGGAACTGAAGGGGAAGATTCTGAATGGGATTTCACCCGGACAAGGGGGCAGACGCATGAAGAAATGGCTCGTAGCTACGATAATAGCGGCATCGCTGATCATCCCGACCGGAGTCTATGCCGGATACAATTACTTGGCTGATTCCGTATATGGTTCACAGGACAACTATATTCAAAACGGCGGCACCCTTGAGCAGTATGACCAGCTTGAAGCCAAGCTCCAGCAGGCGAAGCAGAGCCTGAGTAAGGAGGATTTCCAAAGTCTGACCCGTTTGCTGCATGAGATTGGCGGCTTCAATCTGCAGATTACCGATGCGGCAGGAGTACTTCATCCCGAGAAGCTGAGTGCTGCGGATCAGGAGCGGTATCACAAGCTGGCGGCAGAGCTTGAGCCCTATTTCAGCAAATTGGTAAATACCGGGGCACCGCAGCAACCGCTGAAGCAGATGGACTCCGATACGTTCTTGGAACAGCAGCTTTCCAAGGCGAAGCAGACCTTCAGCGGTAAAGAGCTGGCCAAGTTCCAGCAATTAATCAGTGAATTTAATCTCCTTAATGCCAAAGCAACGGACCCGGATGGCAGTACTCATCCGGAACGGTTTACCAAGGCTGACCTGAACAGTCAGTCCCGGTTGACCGAAGAGCTGAACCCTTATCTGAAGAAGCTGGGTGTCATGCTCAAGCCAATCCAGTAATAGGCTTAAGGCTACCCTGGATAGAGGCGGCACCCTCGCCTCTATCCATAGCACAGCAAAAACTGCCGGAAGGTATAACCTTGCATTCCGGCGGTTTTTCATTCAATGCTGCATTTTGCCTTACATCCTATAATTTCACATAACCCTCTAAAATACCTAAGGGAGGTTATGTATATGAAGAAGCTGGAAGCCATTCAGCAGCGCATCGAAGCGGAGCGCAGGAAGCTGAATGAGATCGAAACAACCTATGGACTGCTGCATCCGAAAGTAATTAAGCAATCCATGAAGCTGGATGAATTAATTAATGAATATACAAGAGAAGATAAAGAATCACTACGCGCGAATCCCCTCGAAGGCTAACGCCAGCAGCTTTTCTACAAATTCCCCATTCAGCATGTCCCCTGTAATCAGCAGACGGTAGAATATCGGTCCATACATAAGATCAATACTGTAATTCACATCCAAATCCTTTTTAAGTTCACCCCGGGCTACTCCACGCTCCAGCAGCTCCCTGGCTTCCTGGCGGCGTGGTGCAAAGAATCTGGTTCGGTTAGCCTCAGCCAGGCCTGCATCGAATTGCGCCTCTCCAATCAACTCGGTAATAACCCTTCCCTCACGGCTGCATAGAAAAACAGCCAGATTCGTCGCATGAATTCGAATATCCTCCTGTACGGAGCCCGTGTCCGGCACGGGAAGCCTGGCAGATGCCGCGGACAGATATCCATCAAGCACCACGGCCGCTTTATTGGGCCACCATTTATAGATTGTCGCTTTGCTGACTTTCGCCCGTTCCGCAATTTTCTCAACAGTTACCGCGCCAAACCCCGCCTCCAGCAGCAAATCATAGGATGCGGCAAGAATGGAAGCCTCAGCTTCGTTGTTGCGCGGACGTCCTCTTTTTTTATCCATAATCCAATCCTCCTGATTTCAATATACCCTAGCCATATTCCGGTTCACTTGGGGAAACTATACGTTCATTATACAAAAGGATACATGAAGTTAGCCAGCCCGACTAAGGATGAATCAAATGAATAAGTTTACAGACAAAACTTTTAATTGCCTATTTACAAAACTATACGTTCAGTATATTATAAAAACATAATTAATGAACTATACGTTTAGTATTTAAATGGAGGGTGGTATTCACATGAACCAGGTAAAGCAGGCAACTCGAGCGTTGAACGTGAAACATGCACAAGAAGGACAGGGAAGTAAGGCAGTCCCCGGTTGGATCACTTTTCTGCTGGCGGCATCCTGCGGGCTGATTGTAGCCAATCTGTATTATGCCCAAACGCTGGTCGGACCGATCAGCGAAGCTACTCATCTCTCATCAGGAGCTGCTGGTCTGATTGTGACACTAACCCAGATTGGTTATGTTATTGGTCTGCTGTTCGTAGTGCCTCTTAGCGATATTATTGAAAACCGCCGTCTAACCGTGATCTCCCTTACCGTAGTGGTGGTTGCTCTGGTTGCGGCCGCCTTCGCTTCGAATGCATCTTTGTTTCTGGGCGCCTCACTATTTATTGGCCTCGGCTCTGTAGCTGCTCAAATTCTGGTACCGTATGCTTCCTATCTGGCAACTGAAGAACACCGCGGCCGGGTCGTGGGAAATGTGATGAGCGGGCTGCTGCTGGGGATTATGTTTGCCCGTCCGCTGGCCAGCTTCATCTCCGGCCTCTGGGGCTGGCATGCGATCTTTGCCATATCTGCTGTAGTGATCACTCTATTGACGATTCTGTTATCCCGTGTTCTTCCAGAGCGCCAGCCTGTACCTTCAATGAACTACGGCGGACTGATCCGTTCCCTGGGTACGCTTTTGAAGAATACACCTGTGCTGCGGCGCCGGGCGATGTATCAAGCCAGTCTTTTCGGAACCTTCAGCCTCTTCTGGACGACCGTTTCATTGCGGCTGGCTGATACCTATCACCTGACTCAACAAGGGATCGCTTTGTTTGCTCTGGCGGGTGTGGCGGGTGCGGTTGCTGCTCCAATTGCAGGAAGATGGGCTGACAGGGGATGGACAAGGCCGTTGACTGGTCTTGCTTTTGGACTTGCGGCCGCTGCCTTTCTGCTGGCTTACCTGTTTCAGGGTGATTCCAAAGTAACGCTGGGACTGCTGGTGGTTGGAGCGATTATATTGGATATGGGGGTATCGGGGAATCTGGTGCTTGGGCAGCGGGC
This sequence comes from Paenibacillus sp. P3E, assembly GCF_001909045.1. NCBI lineage: Bacteria > Bacillati > Bacillota > Bacilli > Caryophanales > Paenibacillaceae > Paenibacillus > Paenibacillus sp. P3E. The sequence continues at coordinate 75,912 of NZ_LVWH01000092.1, forward strand.
GATATATTCCCTTGGCAGCGAAGCGAGAGGACGCTTGAACGGATTGTTTATGGCGATTTTCTTCATAGGCGGAGCTATTGGCTCCTCGCTCGGGGGCTGGTCCTATGCCTATGGCGGCTGGGGATTAACCACACTGATCGGGCTGGCGCTGCCGGTCCTGGCCTTCTTGTACTACTTGACGGAAAAAAAACAAGCATAAGTTAACAAGGACAATACAGGTGTTGTTATAAAGGACTGCTCTCTAAGCTGGATCAAGCCAGTGCTAGAGATCAGTCTCTTTTTTATGGAGAGCGCCAAATAGACAGCTATCTCGTCAATGGAGACGAGAATAACGTCTATGTGGTTGATGTATCGACGGTCATAAGTACCTTAGGCGAAAGCTCCAAAGAAATCGGAGAAAATCAACGAACAGATCAAGAGTGTCTCGGCTTCTGCTGGGGAACAATTAGCCAGCGTGGAAGAAATTACAGCGGCTTCCAGACTACGTCCTTCCAACAAAAGACCCACAAGAAGATCACCTTGTTTAAAGGGGCCTTCTTGTGGGTCTCTGATTTAGAGAAGCTCTGCTTGCCCGGGTTTACTCTACCCGGAATTTAGAGGCTGCTTCTGCCAGGTTCTTTGTGAGCTGGTCAATCGTTCCCACCATCTCTGCCAGCTGTTCAACGGTATGGGATTGTTCCATCATAGTAGCTGTAACTTCCTGTACCGATGCCGAGACTTCTTCTCCGGTAGCTGAGAGACTTTGAGCCGAATCGAGAACGTCATCCTTGTCCTTTTGCATTTGAGTCATTTCATCAGCCATGGTTTTAATTTGAACCGTTATGTCTGTGACTTTCTCCAGAATGGTCTGGAATGCTTTTTGGGTTTGCCCTACAAGCTCATCCTGCTCAGAGGAAATATTGTTGATTTCAATCACGCTATGATTGTTTTCTGCTACGAAGGCAAGGTTTTGTTGGATGATCTCATAGATATCGTTCGATTGCTTCGAGCTCTGCTCAGCGAGCTTGCGGATCTCGGAAGCCACTACTGCAAAGCCTCTGCCATGCTCTCCGGCTCTTGCGGCTTCAATCGATGCATTTAGCGCGAGCAGATTGGTTTGAGTGGCAATCTGGTTGATGGCTCCTGTGATATTGCTGATGCTGTTGGAGCTGTCCTGAAGCTTAACGGTGATGGCAGAGATTTTTTGGACCTCCTGCTCATTCTTGTCACTGATCTGGATCAGACCCTCGACAACCTGATTGCTGATATGGAAGACTTCGACGATTTCTTCAGCTCTCTGTCTGACCGATTGCGCATTATCGTTCATCACAGCCACTTTCTTGCTGAATCCAGAGAACTTATCGACGATATGTTCAGTGTCATTGGACTGAAGCTCCATCGCCTGGGCAATTCCCATTGAGGTTACGGAGGTTTCATTAATCGAACGAGCAGTCTGCTTGGAGGTCTCCTCAAGCTCATTGGTGCTTGTATTGAGTACTGCAATCGAATGGTTCATATTGGTGATGAGCTCTTTATTTTGCCGGACCATGCCATTGAAGCTATCTGCCAAGTCCTTGAACTCACTGTCATACCGGCCGTTAGCTGCCACGGTTAAGTCGCCTGTAGCCAACTGTTTGAACAGTCTGGACAATGTGATAATGGGTTTGGTTATCCAGCGGGATAATATTAATCCGAAACCAATGGCTATGATCAGGGCTAAAACAGTTACGATCAACATTTTGAGGAACATATCGCGTATAGGCTGTTGAATGTCGTCGAGGGGATCGGATACAGTAATCATCAGATCCGCCCCCGGAATTTTGCTCAATCGGATATAACTATCTTCCGTTTCGGTAGAACTAGCCTTTATCTCTCCGGCTGCCCGATCCTCCAGGAAGGCTTTGGTCCCGGGGTTATCGCCAATGCTTTGCCCGGTTTGGGAGGGATTCTTTGAGTTGTACAGGATAATTCCGCTCCGGCTCGAAATAACTATAGTCCCTTGGTCATTAATTCTGATTTTACCCAATTTATCGGTGAAGAAGCTGCTGTCCTCGGTCATGGCGAACACACCTAATACCTTGCCGTCCAAGTCTTTGATAGGCTGGGCAAAAGCAATGATTAGCTTTTTACTGCTTTTAGACGTAATCGCATCACTGATGAATGGGGCTCCTTTTAGCGCTTCGGTAAAGTATTCCCGGTCGGATCTGGACTGGCTAATCGTGTCAGGTTTTGTGCCGGCAACAATAGTTCCATTAGTATCCAGAACCAGCATGGCATCTGTTCCCCGTGTTCCTTTTATACTATCCATCAGTATTGTATTAGCTTTGTCAAAATACGGGTTTTTCGATGAAAAGAACTCTTTGTCTGGAATAGAGCCTTCTGCTCTAAGCTTCAATAGTTCTTTAAAAGTATTATGAACAGAAATGACATAAGAAGTCTGCTCCTGCAACTGCATGGCCGTCCACAATCCCTCCCCTATACGATCGCCGTTTGCGTTGATTTCATCCTTACTTTTCCGGAGCAGCAAATCCGATGAGAATAGATATACTGTTACCGAAGTCGCCAAGAGAACGACCGCCACCAGCAGGCTTAATAAGAAGGGAAGCTTTACCTTTAAAGAAATGTTCCCTATTTTTTTGGTTGCTTTGTTTACGTTCCCCATATGTTCATTCTCCTCTGTTTTTAAAGTAATCTGTAAATGGCTACGTTACATTATCGGTAATAAAATCGCGTTAATTGAATGAGAAAATCTTACATTCTCCCTTTCTGCTTTTCTGGATAAATCGTTGGTTACTGTAACCTAGTTGTAGCAAGTATTTGTGTAAAAAAAATGATAGAAATATAAGAATATTTGGTTCTCCGCATAGAGGATAATATGAAACCAGCTCTGTGGTCTTCAGGGTAAGATATCTAATATTGCTATAGTTTTTCATGTGCTATAATAATCAAAAATGTTATCGTAGGAGCTGTTACAGGCATGGAAAACCAAAGTGAAACAGACATCGGGCAATTGCTAGAATCTTTGAAAATATCATTACCGCTGGTGCAGCAACTATTTCCACTTGATGTAATGTTCGCGTTGGCGGATGTGGAAAAGTTCATCTATTATCTTCCAGGGAAGGAGCTGGATATCCGGATACAAGAAGGCACTCCGGTTCCGCAAAGCGGAGGATTACGGTTAGCGCTGGAAACAGGGGAAGCCGCCAGTGCAAACATACCGAAGGAAATCTACGGATGGCCTTTCAAATCCTCCTCCATCCCGATTAAGGACAAGAACGGGGCGGTTGCGGGCGTGTTCACGATAGGAATCAGCCTCAGCAATCAGGAGACCCTGAGCTATGCGGCGAACTCACTGGCGGTGACTTCGGAAGAGATCAGTTCCACTTCGGAGGAGATTGCCGGGACAGCCTCTGAATTAGCCAACACCGTAAGCGATCTGAAGGTGCTGGGCCAGAGGGTTGTAGAGGAGCTTCACAAGACAGATGAGATTCTGGATTTCATCCGGAAAGTGGCGGATAACTCCAACCTGCTGGGCCTTAATGCCGCTATCGAGGCTGCACATGCGGCTGAGCATGGGCGTGGATTCGGCATTGTCGCGCAGGAGATCCGGAAGATGTCCGTATCCAGCGCATCGTCTGCGAAGGATATCGCCGGCATCCTGCAGATGATCAAGAAGAACATTAACGAGATGGATGCAACGCTGATGGATTGTATGGCTCAAAGCGAACGTCAGGCGGCAGCGACGGAGGAAATTACCGCCTCCATGCAGCAAATGGCCGCATCTGCCGTAGAGATTGAGAAGATCGCGCGGCTGATCTGAGGAGAGTAGTTATGAAAAGGATTCCAAGTCTACTAATTATGCTGATGTCTGTACTTGTATTGCTGAGTCCTATGCCTGCTGCTGCAGAAGCAGTGAATCCCGGTACCGGTACGGAGCCGCAACTAGAGCAGCAAGACCCGATTAACTTCCCTGTTTCTACTTATGGATATAAGTACTTGGGAACGGCGAACGGACTCTTGTACTTCAAGGAGCCGCTTTTGAGCAAGAATCCGCGTAATACCAAGGGGCAGATGCTTCAGGAGTATGTCGTGACAATCAATCCCAAGACGAATAAGGTGGAGTGGGAGCTTCCGATTTATGGGGGATTCAAGTTCGGTGATCGTGCTTTTTTTGACAAGGCAGGTAATTTGTATAGTCTAGTTGGCGCGGGGCTGAAGCAATTCTCTAATGAAACATTTCTCTATTCCATTAGTCCCAAGGGGACAATGAATTGGGAGGTTATCTTTCCCAGACCGCTTGAGATTGACAGTCTGATCAACAATAAATTGTTTGTGCATGACAACTCCTCGGTCTACGCAGTGAATCTGAACGGTACAGTGGCCTGGAGTAAAAGTTTCGAAAGGGAAAAAATGCAGCCTTCCCATTTTCTTAGCGGGGTTGCCTTGAATGAAATATTGACGCTCAAATATAACTCGCAGCATATAGAAGCATCTTTTGACGTCCTGGACTGGAATTTCAAGAAAAAAATAAGCTATCCGCTAAACGCGAACAGTACAGTAGAGCAAGCGCTCAAGCTTAACAATGATATATATATCCTCAAAATAAAGAAATCCGAGAGCTTGACGCTGCTGGCTGCTATAGGAACAGACGGAAAAGTGAAATGGACAAAGGGAATTGATCCGACAACAAACAGACTATATGTCGTGGACGGCAAACTCTTATTCGCCAATAATAAAGGGTTCTATGTACTGAATGGCAGCGGCGAACAGCTGAATCATACCCCGCTTGCTCCCATACCTGTCAAAGGAATAGCCTACAGATTACGGCTGGATGACAAGTACATCTCTATTACGTCCGATAGCAGAATTGAGACGAAAACTGCGCTTACCGTGCTGGACCGGAAAAGCTACAAAACGCTGTATTCATTCGCTTACCCGCTCAAAGTTGGAGAACAGCCGGCAATCTATTTTGATGATATTTTCTTCAGCCAGGGCAGGTTTTTCACCGTCTATAACGATCAGCTCATTCCGTTCAAATGACACATCAGTTCAGCAAGTCCGTGCACCTGCACGGGCTTTTTGGTGCGGCCGGGCGGCCATACGTGAATATCCTTCCTGCTTGTCATGCCCGTCTGCATATTGCAGGCAAGTCCCTCATAGACATGTACTAATCAATGCTTTTCAAAACAGGTTAAGGGGATGATGTCATGCGCCGGATAACATGGGTACTCGCTATCATTATGAGCGTGACCCTGGTGCTTGCGGGGTGCGGGAAGAAGGATGCCGCTTCCGTGGTCAAGGATTTGAACAATGTGTCTGATAAATTGGAGAGCAAGCAGGGGGCTTACCAGGGTTCAGGCACAATGACGCTGTACACCGGCGAGCAGCCACAGGAGTATAAGGTGGAGGTCTGGTACAAGAATCCTTCCTACTACCGGATCAGCCTGTCGAACGTCCAGAAGGATGTGACGCAAATCGTGCTGCGCAATGATGAGGGCGTATTCGTACTGACACCTAGCCTTGGCAAAAGCTTCCGCTTCCAGAGCGACTGGCCGGACAATCAAGGTCAGGTCTATCTGTATCAAACACTGGTCCGGGGAATTGTCTCCGATAACAACCGCCAGTTTGTGGAGGACGGAGACAACTACGTGTTCGAGGTAGCGGCCAATTATCAGAGCAGCGCACTGGTCCGCCAGAAGATCTGGCTAGCCAAGAAGACCTATGAGCCTAAACAGGTGCAGGTCTCTGACTCCGAAGCCAAGGTTGTGGTGAATGTGAAGTTCGACAGCTTCAAGTTCGATCCGGAATTCACGAAGGATTCTTTTGATATGCAAAAGAATATGGCTACCGGCAAAGCATCCGAAAGCACGATGGCGGAAGTTGACGAGAACGGCAACCCGGTGACTGCACCGGAGAACAGTAAACCGTCAGAGAAGCCGGTAACCGCTGAGCTCGGTGATTTCGGAATCATCGAACCAGGCTATATTCCTGCCGGTGTGAAGCTTAAGGACTCCAACAAAATTGAGGACAGTAAAGATCATTCTGTACTGATCCGTTATGACGGGACCTACCAGTATACGATTATGGAATCGCGTCCGCTGGACCGTGCCGTCTCGCTCGCTCCGGGTAGTGTGATTGATCTGGGCTTCACGGTAGGTCTCCTCAGCGGTGACGAACAGCAGACACTTACCTGGATGAGTGATGGTGTGGAGTACCGGATTACCAGCGCAAATCTCCCGGTTAATGAAATGATGCAAATCGCCGCTTCTATGGAGGAACAAACGGGTAAGTAAATAACAGTAGGCGGATACTGCGTATTGTGGGAGTCATTCCTCTACATGCAGTGTCCGTTTTTTTTATCTTCTTGACGAGGACAGGCCCGGTGGTAGTTCTGCAAAAAGATAGTTCCCGCTTACATTGACAGCCGCCTTCCATTAGCATTACCATTGACAGTAAGACTTAAATCAATGAGATGCTGCAGGAGATGTTTTACTACAATGTTAGAAGGTGACCCTGAAGTGCAAGCAAGCTATCGACCTACAGTAGCCGAGATTAATCTCGATGATCTGCGTACCAATTATGAGGCCTTCCGTAAGGTTCTTCCAGTGGAGACCAAATTCATGGGATGCGTCAAAGGTAATGCGTACGGCCATGGGGCTGTGGAAGTGACCCGGGAGCTGGAACGGCTCGGAGCGGACTATGTAAGTGTAGCTTTTCTGGATGAGGCATTGGAGCTGCGTGAAGCGGGAATACTACTTCCTATTCTCGTACTCGGCTACACCTCACCGGAAGGAATAGCCGTTGCCTGGAAGAACCATGTAACCGTAACACTGTTCACACCGGAGGTGCTTGAGGCGGTAAGACAGCTTCCTGACCTACCGGAGCACCGGCTGAAGGTGCACATCAAGATTGACAGCGGGATGGGAAGGCTGGGGCTTTTACCGGCTGACGCGCCTGAGTTCATCGCTGAAGTGCATTCTGTAGCGCAGGCGGAGCTGGAGGGAATGTTCACACATTTTGCCAAAGCAGACGAAGAAGACAAAAGCTATACACTGTTGCAGCACCGACGGTTCATGAGCGTGGCCGAAACGCTTCGGGACAGAAACATTCACATCCCGATCATACATACGGGCAATAGCGCTACGGCCATTGATACACCTCTTCTATCCCGAAACATGGTGCGTGTAGGCATAAGCTTGTACGGTCTCTATCCCTCCACAGAGGTGAACCACGAGCTTGTGGCTTTACACCCGGTAATGACGCTGAAAACGCAGGCGGTATATGTAAAGACCTTGCCGCCGGATTGGGGAATCAGCTACGGCACCCGGTATTTCACAGACAGCGAAGAGATCATTGCAACGCTTCCTGTGGGGTACGCTGACGGATATTCCCGCATGCTAACAGGCAAAGCGGAGGTGCTAATACGAGGACGCCGCGTTCCTGTCGTCGGAACGATCTGCATGGACCAGTGTATGGTAACGCTCAAATCTTTCGCTGAAGAAGCGGAACAAATCAAAGCTGGCGAAGAGGTTGTTCTCATCGGCCGCCAGGGCGCCGTGTCCATTACGGCGGATGAACTGGCACTCCATCTTGGAACGATTCACTACGAGGTAATCTGTATGCTGGCCCACCGGGTGCCGCGTGTGTATGTACGCGAAGGCACTGCTCCGAACCTGGTCAACCCCTTGCTGCAGACCTAATGTCATTGCCGTGCTACTCATGCAGGAACTGAATAGAAGGATTATGCCGTGTAGACTAGTATGACTTATGGTCTATACGAACCGCCAATTGTAGTTTATAATGGAATGCAGCATACTTGATATACTGGCGGCATATATTCCTTGTATAAAATTCCTTGTATATTGTAACACTGGAACACAAGGGCAGAAGGTTTGTGGGGGTGGAAGAGAAGGTGGCCAATTTGCAGAACACCAAAAGAATCATGATCAGCTTGCCCGATCATCTCTTGCAGGAAGTGGATGGGATCGTCCAATTGGAGAACTCCAACCGGAGTGAATTGATCAGGCAGGCCATGAAGCTGTATCTAAGCGAACGGAGGAAACGGACCATACGCGATTCGATGCAGCGTGGCTATATGGAAATGGCTAAAATCAATTTGACCATGGCGTGCGAGGCGTTTCTCGCGGAGGAAGATGCAGACAGTACTCTTGGCCGCTTAGTAAGCGGGGTGTAGATATTGATCGTTAAACGCGGCGACGTTTTTTTTGCCGACCTTTCGCCGGTGGTGGGTTCAGAACAAGGCGGAGTACGGCCGGTACTGGTCATTCAGAACGATATTGGCAATCGCTTCAGCCCGACAGTCATAGTGGCAGCCATCACTGCCCAGATTCAGAAGGCTAAACTGCCGACGCATGTAGAAATTGATGCGGCTGCTCACGGCTTTGACCGGGATTCCGTCATATTGCTGGAGCAGGTTCGGACAATTGACAAACAACGCTTAACCGATAAGATCACCCACCTGGATGATGAAACGATGAAACTGGTGGACGATTCGCTGCAAATCAGCCTGGGACTGATTGATTTTTGAATCAGGCAGACTATAGATCGCACGGTAATGTATGGAAAGACGCACTCGGGATAACCCGGTGCGTCTTTTTTAACTCTATATGAACGCTATGCCGGGCAGACGGTATCCATTTCACTTTGAGAAAACCCTGTGCTATAATTAGACCGTACGGTCGGTCTAGAAGGAGGTGGTCAGGATTAAAGGACGTTCTGACGGAGAAGAGACAAAGAAACGCATAGTGCAGAAGGCAGCACAGCTGTTTGTGCAAAAAGGGTACGGAGCGGTAACCATGAACGAGGTGTGTTCAGCGGCCAAGGTCAGCAAAGGGAGCCTGTATCATCATTTTCCCAGCAAGGATGAGCTGTTCCTGTACATTGTGGAAGATGATACAGAGCAATGGCTGCTCCAGTGGACACAGAAGAAGAGCAGCATCAGCGGTTTCGAAGAGCGGTTCTATGCACTTGGTGAGCATTATGCGAACGATTACCAGAACCCGCTGATCCGGGCACTTGAAGAATATGCCAGATCCCGGGCCCTTTCCAATGTGGTTCAAGAGCGTCTTGCACGGCTCTACGAGTCCGGCTCGGAAGCCTGCCGCAATCTTCTGCAAGAGGGGATGGACTCTGGATATCTGGTCAAAGGCGATCTGGACAATTATGTAATCGTTGTGAGCGGACTGCTGGAGGGTGTCGGCAGAGTTAGCGAGATCATGGCCGTTGTCCATGCGCCGAATGATATCATGAAATTTTACCGGGAAGCGATAGCGCTGCTGCTGCAGGGTATACGTGCGCGGTAAGGGAACGTGGCAAATTTCCAATATGGCAAGATTAGAGGTAAATGTACCTTTGAAATCGCCGCGAACGGGCCATATGGCGGAAAGAGTTAAATTACCACGCGGTATGTACCCGTTGGGTGATTTTCTTATCATGTGTAATTAGACCGGGTGGTCGGTCTTGTGCGGAATATATTAATAACTAACGGGAACACCGAAGATATGAACATTGTGTTCTGGGAATACGGAGGTTACTTCAAATGAAATTATTACTTAGAAACCGGGGCGCGATGCTGCTCCTGATGCTGAATATATTCCTGGCCTTTACAGGGATTGGTCTGGTTGTTCCAATTATGCCTACTTACATGAATGAGCTGCACATTGGAGGCAGTGTAGTTGGATTGCTGGTGGCCGCCTTCTCACTGACCCAGCTAATTCTCTCTCCTTGGGCCGGCGGATTGTCCGATAGAGTGGGGCGCAAAAAAATCATTGTCTGCGGATTGGTTGTCTTTGCAGTGTCGGAGCTGTTGTTTGGTCTTGCCGAATCAAGTTGGCTGCTGTTTGTGTCGAGAATGCTGGGAGGTGCCGGAGCAGCCCTGATTATGCCTGCGGTCATGGCCTATGTAGCGGATACGACCTCTATGGAGGAACGGGCTAAAGGCATGGGACTGATTAATGCTGCCATTACTACCGGGTTTATCATTGGACCGGGTCTGGGGGGCTATCTGGCTGAGCTTGGCATTCGTGTGCCTTTCTTCGCGGCTGCGGGTGCTGCAGCATTCGTTGGCGTGGTGACCTTCTTTGTACTGCCGGAGTCCCGTTCGCGGGAGCAGCTTGCCGCAGCCGGGTCCAAGGAGGGGAGTAAAGACCGCCTTATCTCCCAACTGGTGCGTTCCTACCGGGAACCCTACTTTTTCGGCTTGCTGATCGTTTTCGTGCTTTCCTTCGGGCTTGCTAATTATGAGACGGTATTCGGATTGTTTGTGGATCACAAATTTGGGTTCACGCCCAAGGATATCGCCTTTGTCCTGACCTTTGGCTCGATTTCGGGAGCTGTGATTCAGGTTACGGCGTTCAGCTGGATTTTGAACCGTTTTGGCGAAAATAAGGTCATTTCGGCCTCTCTGCTTGCAGCTGGCTTATTTATCCTTTTGACCTTATTTGTAAAGGGCTATTGGGCGATCGTCGCTGTGACCTTCATTGTGTTTCTTGCCATGGATATTCTGCGTCCTGCTGTCGGCACACAGCTCTCCAAAATGGCCGTGGAATCACAGCAGGGCTTCGTGATGGGCATGAATTCTGCCTATACAAGTCTCGGGAATATTGCCGGACCTATTGTCGCAGGCGTCCTGTTTGACCTGGATATTAACTTTCCATACGCTGTGGCTGCGCTTGTACTCGTGCTCTGTTTTGTGCTGTCGCTCGGTTCACGAAAACGGATGAGCCGCCCCGGCCGGCAAGTGAAGTAATGGTCTGCTGCTGCTCCCGGATTTTGGCGCGGAGCTAATCTGTGATACTATTTCAGGTAGAGATCATATGAACACAGACCGTGTACGGAAAGAGGGATTTCATTGACAGTGGATACAAATCAAGGGGGTCTGGCGGCTGAAGAAGCGCTTGCCCGTCAAGAGCAGGAAACGATCACACAGGCGATTGCCAAGGAGCTTGGCATCAGTGTGAAGCAGGTGCGGACGACGGTAGGGCTGCTGGATGAGGGGAATACGATTCCTTTTATCGCCCGCTACCGTAAGGAAATGACCGGCGAGCTGGACGAGAACGTGCTGCGTGATATTGAAGAGCGGCTGGGCTATCTGCGCAATCTGGGGGACCGCAAGAAGGATGTACTCCGCAGCATCGAGGAGCAGGGTAAGCTGACACCGGAGCTGCATCAGCAGATTATGAAGGCGGTCAAGCTGCAGGAAGTGGAGGATTTGTACCGTCCGTTCAAGCAGAAGCGCAAGACAAGAGCAAGTGTGGCTAAGGAAAAAGGGCTGGAACCGCTGGCAGACTGGGTCATGGAGCAACGCCGTCAGGGCAACCCGCTGGAGGAAGCCGCGAAATATATAGATGTGGACAAAGGTGTGGAAAGCGCCGAGCTGGCGCTTCAAGGTGCGATGGACATCATCGCGGAGAACATTGCCGACGATCCCGCGATCCGTTCCTGGGTCCGCCAGTATACAGCCAGCCAAGGTGTGCTGGTCTCGGAAGCGAAGGATGCAGAGCAGGAGAGCGTCTACGAGAATTACTATAATTACCGTGAACCGGTACATAAAATGCCGCCGCACCGCATTCTCGCCATCAACCGCGGCGAGCGGGAGAACGTGCTGAAAGTCGGCATCGAGGTGACTGCCGACAAGATTCATGCTTTTATCCAGCGGAAGCTGATTAAGGGGCCGTCCCCGGTCAAAGACCTGCTGGAAGCCGTGACCGAGGACGCCTACAAGCGGCTGATTGCACCTTCCGTGGAGCGCGAGGTGCGCGGGGAGATGACGGAAAAAGGTGAAACGCAAGCGATTTCCATCTTCTCCGGAAATCTGCGCAGCCTGCTGCTGCAGCCGCCGGTGAAGGGTCGAAGCGTTCTTGGCGTCGACCCGGCCTACCGCACCGGCTGCAAGCTGGCCGTGGTGGACGACACCGGCAAGCTGCTGGAGGTGGCGGTCACCTATCCAACGCCGCCGAACAACAAGAAGAAAGAGGCGGCGGCGAAGTTCAAAGAGCTGATTGCCAAATATGGCATACAGCTCATAGTGATTGGCAACGGCACCGGCTCGCGGGAGACGGAGCAGTTCACCGCCGAGGTCATCGCAGAGATCGGCGATCCTGGGCTGGCGTACCTCATTGTCAATGAGGCCGGAGCCAGTGTGTATTCTGCCTCCAAGCTGGCGCAGGAGGAGTTCCCTGATCTGGATGTGGCGGAGCGCAGCGCCGCCTCCATCGCCCGCCGCGTGCAGGACCCGCTCGCGGAGCTGGTGAAGATCGATCCGAAGGCGATCGGTGTCGGGCAGTACCAGCATGACGTTTCCCAGAAGCATCTGGAGGAGAGTCTTAAGGGTGTTGTAGAATCGGCGGTTAACCACGTCGGTGTTGACGTGAACACGGCCTCCGCTTCCCTGCTGTCCTATGTCGCCGGGGTCAATGCGACCATTGCCAAGAATATTGTGAAGTTCCGCGAGGAGAACGGCAAGTTCACCACGCGCAAGCAGCTGCAGAAGGTCCCGCGCCTGGGGGCCAAATCCTACGAGCAGTGCATCGGTTTCCTGCGCATTCCCGGCGGCGACAACACGCTGGACCGGACGCCTATCCACCCGGAATCCTATCCGGTGGTGGACCGTCTGTTCCGGGAGCTGGGGCTGGATGTATCCTCGCTCGGCAGCAAGGAAGTCGCCTCACAGCTTGAGGCACAGGATGCCGCTGAGCTGGCCGTGAAGCTGGAAGTCGGCGTGCCTACACTGCGTGACATCCTGGAAAGCCTGCAGCGTCCGGGCCGCGATCCGCGTGAGGAGCTGCCGCTGCCGATCTTCCGCACGGATGTGCTGAAGATCGAGGACCTGGTTCCCGGTATGGAGATGCAGGGAACGGTACGCAACGTAATTGATTTCGGCGCCTTTGTCGATATCGGCATCAAGAACGACGGGCTGGTGCATATTTCCCAGCTAAGCGGGAGCTTTGTGAAGCATCCGATGGACGTGGTCTCCGTGGGAGACAACGTTACCGTATGGGTGATGGGTGTCGACCTGAAGAAAGGCCGTGTCAGCCTGACTATGCGCCCGCCGCGTGATAATGCCGGAGGCGCGAAGTAAAATATTAAGCCAGCCATCTGCATCGGAAGTCGAAGCAGATGGCTTTTTTGTTGTAGAGGAAATTATACTGTGAAAAAAACGGTGGATCACTCCGATTGAAAAGTGAGAGGGATAAACGTGAAGAAACAGACCGGAGGAAACGAAATAGAATAAACAACCAAGTCGATAAAGTGATTCAATATTATTTTTGATGGCCCTAAGAGGAAATACCTCTGATCCCGCCGTAAACGGGCTAGCCGGCAAAATGAGAGGTAGGAATACCCTTGATTGGGGAGCAATGCCGTTACCCGCGGCAATGAGATGCTGGATTCACCCGTTAGGGGAGTGGGTTCCTTGTCAAAACGGAGGCGTTCCTTCGGGAACTACTACAATAATATAAGCTGCACATTGTAACTCTTATTGGCTTAAGGTACTGAATAGTACTGAATAGATATATTCATTTATTAGCTAGCCGCACTATTTTCCATCATGATATTATTTGGAATAATATAGGAAAAGGTGGAGACGTTATTGAATGAACTCGTGATTCGGAATTTTAAGCAGGAGGACATGCCGGGACTGGGTGAATTTTATCAGGCGGTGACCGCAGGTGATCCTGTGATTTTTTGGTGGGTAGGCGAAGAAGAGAACTATTCGAATGTGTTTTGCGCTTTTGAAGGACAACAGATGGTCGCCAAAGGGCAGGTTGCCGTATTCAATATCATTGCACCTGAATGTGAGACGGAGAGCAAGCACAAGATTTTCCTTAATCTGAAGGCTTTCCCGGGTAGGGAAGAGGATGTGGAACTGCTGAATTCTGTGTATAAGCGCCTGCTGGCTCGGGCCCGTGAGATCAAAGCGACGCTGCCGGACAGTCATGGAACTATACTGTGTGTGGGGAACTACTTGGCGGAAGAGAGCTACCACCGTTATTTTCAGCAGCAGCAGGGGTATCAGTATTTACACAGCTTATATAGTCTGAAACGTGACTTGAATGAGCCTGTTGCGGAGCTGCCGCTCCCTGAAAGTGTGGACTTCATACAATGGCATATGGAGACCCCTGAGGAGCAGGAACAGTATATGCAGCTGGAAGCTGAAGTGTGGCCGGATGCTCCAATTGGAGCAAAACGGCTTGGCGAATATCGCAGTCATCCGCTGTGGACCACCATCATTGCACGCGAAGCAGGAACGATTGTTGGCAGTGTAATGGTCTGGCAAGAAGACGAGGGTGGCGTTGTTGAGGATGTGTTTGTCAGGGAGACCTGGAGAAGACGCGGTATAGCCCGATTTTTATTGAGCGAAGCCTTGATATATTTGCAGGGGCATGGGCTTGAAACCGCCTCACTAGTTACCGGAACGGACAACCATTCCGCCCAGGCTCTTTATCATTCTGTTGGTTTTCACACGGAGAGCGAAGAAACCAGATATTACATAGAGCTATAAGGGTCACCGGCTGGCAGCAGCATATAGCGCGATATATTTCACTATGGATCAGAACCTCCTGTAATCACAGCTATTGACTGTGACTTACAAGAGGTTTTCTTTTGGTCAACTGCACAATACATTCGTCCGATCATCAATATTTTTTTATATAGGGCAGCCTGTACTTGTAAGCGGTATACAAAGTGCGATGGGTACAATACTTCGCGTGCTTGCTGGTGGGGTGCTGGCAGGGGGGATGATGGAATCTGGGGCGGCAGAAATGATAGCGCAGGCCATCGTGAAAAAATTTGGCGGCAGCAAGGCCATTCTTGCTCTTGCCTTGGCGACGATGATCATTACAGCGGCGGGTGTATTTATACCTGTAGCTGAACTGATAGTGGCACCGATTGCTTTGTCGGTAGGGAACATCCTCTCGCCCAATCCCAATACGATTGCCGCTGCACGGGGGTTCGGCCTGGATCTGAGCCATGTGCTGCTGGCTGGCTTCATTCCGGCAGTCTGCGGCCTGATCGTAACCGTTATTGTAGCATCGCTTCTGAAAAATAAAGGTGTAAAGGTGCTGGATGAGGAAGCAGTGTACAACGAAGCAGACAACTCCAAATATCCGCCTCTTCGCAAGGCTATCGTGGCACCGCTCGTTGCGGTCATCCTGCTGATGATCAATCCTATCGGTTCGATTACGGGTATTGACGTGCTGTCCAGCATTAAGGTTGCTGCGCTGTACATTCTGCCGATTGCCGGAATCATTGGTCTGCTGGCCATGGGCCAGGGGACCGAATTCTGGTGTACACCTCCTCCGGTCTGAATAAAATGACAGCGACGGTGCTGATCCTGATCGGTGCCGGCGGGATTGCCGGACTGATTGCCGCTTCCGACTTGTCCGTCCAGATCGTCAGCCTGATTCAGACGGCGGGTATGTGGCAAAGTTATTATACGTTTCTTTTTAAAAGGCACAGATTTTAATATATGGCATGAGGTGAGGATATGGGAGAGAAAGAGAAAACATTTGTACTGGCACCGGACTCCTTCAAAGAGAGCATGAGCGCCAAGGAAGTATGTGTGGCAATGGAAAAGGGGCTCCGGAAGATCTATCCGGCTGCTCATTACATTCATGTGCCGATGGCTGACGGCGGGGAAGGTACCGTACAGTCACTGGTCGATGCTTCGGGCGGGGAAATCCATTATAAAGAGGTCACTGGACCTCTCGGCCAGAAGGTTATCGCCCAATATGGAATTCTTGGCGGAGGACAGACTGCGGCGATTGAAATGGCCTCCGCGAGTGGTATACATCTGGTGTCGCAGGAAACCCGGAATCCTATGATCACCACTACTTACGGTACCGGGGAGTTGATCCGGGAGTGTCTGGACCGGGGCATCCGCAAAATCATTGTCGGCATCGGAGGCAGTGCGACGAATGACGGCGGTACAGGCATGGCTGAGGCGCTCGGGGCCAGATTCCTGGATGAGTCAGGAGCAGAGCTTCCCCGCGGGGGCGGCAGTCTGGGAAGACTGGCAAGTATAGATATTACAGCGCTGGACGAACGCTTGCAGCACGTACAATTGATTGTAGCGTGTGATGTGACGAATCCGCTTTGCGGGGAGCAGGGCGCTTCCCGGGTATTTGGCCCGCAAAAGGGAGCTGACCCGGAGAGGGTACAGAAGCTGGACGCAAATCTGGCCCATTATGCTGCGCTTGTGAAGCGGCAGCTTCACAAGGATGTATGTGATCTGCCGGGAGCAGGTGCTGCCGGAGGATTGGGGGCGGGGCTGATGATCTTTACCCAAGCGGTACTCCAAAAGGGGATCGAAATTGTTATAGAATATACCGGTTTGAAGGACAAGCTGGCGGGTGCCGATATTGTGTTCACAGGGGAAGGCGGCATTGACTTCCAGACGAAGTTTGGAAAGACACCCTACGGTGTCGCCCGCACTGCCAAAGCCAGAGGCATACAAGTCATTGCTATTGCCGGTTACATTGGCGAAGGCATTGAGTCCCTGTATGAGTAGGGTTTTACCGCGATCTTCGGCATTGTTCCCGGGGCCAGCGGGCTGGAGAAGCTTCTGGCCGCGGGGCCGCAGAACGTAGAGCGGACCTGTGAGAATATTGCGAGAATTCTGAAACTAAGCGAATAGCATAAGCAGAGGCTCTGGAGAATTTATTTTCTTCAGGGAAAGTATAGCTGACTTTTTCTGCATTTGTCAGGGGCACTTGATCATACGGACAGACCTGCCACTTGCAACATAATCCATCTGCGTACGTCTTAATAAAAAGAAGGGGAATAACATTAGGAGGGATTTCATGAATACTATGAAAATAGTTGGGCGTTCAGCGCTGGCCGCTGTTCTGCTGGTTCTAGCAGGGTGCAATGCAGCGCCTGAAGCCGAGCCGAAAGCTACACTGGCACCGGAGCAGACTCAGGTGTCCCCATCGCCGACTGCATCACCGACCGTATCGCCGACCGCATCACCGACCGTATCGCCGACCGCATCACCGCTCCCTTCGGAACCGGCAGAAAGTCAGCAGCCACAGGCTTCAGCTGCTCCGGAGGAAGGAATGCCGCCAACCGCTGAGGAAGCAGCCACTACGGTACTAAGAGCATTAAAGGCAGGCGATATGGAGACCCTTGCGTCCTGGGCACACCCGGACAAAGGTGTCCGTTTCTCACCTTACGCTTATGTCGATACAGCAACTGATCTGGTATTTACCCGGGATAAGCTGAAGGGTCTGATGAAGGACCCCAAGCCGTATGTATGGCGTGAATTCGCCGGGTCCGGGGAGATTATGAAGCTGACCTTCGCGGAATACTTCAAGCGGTTTGTATATGACGCCGACTTCCTGAATGATGCCAAAACCGCGCTCAACAAAGGGTTGGGGCAGGGAACGACACTGAATAATATTAACGAAGTTTATCCTAAGGATAAATACGACTTCGTCGAATATTACATTGCCGGCGTTGATCCGGCAAATGAAGGGATGGACTGGCGCAGCCTGCGCCTGGTCTTCGAGAAGATCGGAGAGGATCACGCGCTGGTAGGCATTGTCCATGATCAATGGACACCCTGACGTGAAGAAGGCAGAATACGTCTGTGAAAAAGTAGGGAATTATACCAGCTCATCGGAAGTAAGCCCGCAGGAATAATTCCTGACGAGTGTAATATAAAAAGTCCGCATTTCCCTGATGAAGGGAATGCGGACTTTTGAAGTTTATTCAGCCTACTGCTGTTGAGCCGGTGAACCGGGCATATGTTCTGAGTAACAGCTTACCTTGCGCTGGAGCCGGAGGAGAAAGGATTAGCGGTCAGCGACTGGGCAGTTGCAGTATAGCCTTCCGGCAGATAGGTTACTGCAGTGCCCTTCGAGATAACCATCGGGTACATTCTGCCTGGTGCCGGTTTGGTGATGCTGAAATAGATGACAGCCGTTTTGTCCTTGCCGAATTCAATCCGGTTAATGGTCAGCCCATACCCAGGGTTGGGCAGATCGCTCACGGTTATCGTGGCCTTGTTCACGCCATCACCGGCTTTTTCCAGGGTTACCGAGCCTTCATCCATCATCTGGGAAGGAGCCGCAGTACCGTCATCCGGAGCAATTACCGTTCGGGCAAACTCAGCAGCGTCATAGATCCAGACAGCGGCTTCCGAACGGGTCACGGCATCATTGGGACGGAAAGTATTGTTCTTATCTAATGTCACCAGATGGGTATTCACCAGAATCTGCAGGCTATTCATTTCTGCATTAGACAGCTTGCCGCCATCTGAGATATCGGCATACATCATTGTGACGGGGAAATTCCCTTTGCTCTGCAAAGCCTGAGTCAGCAAATGGGCGAACTGGATGCGGGTCATCGCGGCGTTCGGATCAACCGTGGGGTCCAGGGTTAGGCCGTTTTGCTTCGCAATCAGAAAAGCTGAGGCATACCAAGCCTTATCTTTTACTTTGTCAAAGTAAGTACTAGCCGTAACTGTACTGCTGCCGGTTTGCGGGGACAACTGCAGGCCATTTACGATAAACTGGATGCCTTGGGCAAAGGTAACCTTCGATTTTGGCGCAAATCTGTCCGTTGTCACTCCATTCACAACTCCTTTGTGATGCAGTGCGTTGATTTTGGACTCAGCGGGATCACCTTTTAAATCGGAAAAAGCAAAAGCAGATGCTCCAAAAGACACGCTTGCCGCCAGGATGCCGCACGCAATAGTCATTTTTTTCGCGCTCATCTGGAAAGTTTGTTTGTTCATTATGCCTCACCTCTTATCCTCTTAGATGGCAGAAATGCGAGAAATGTTGCAGGCACACTCCAAATAAATGAAATTCATCCTCCTGATCTGCCGTAGCGTGGATCTTACTTTCTCCCAATCAATCACTTTTACCGATATGATCTCCAGGTATTGCATCTTCAATGATTGCTAGCATGCTTCAGTAACTAATACCCTATGCCTCCGGTATGAACCAGCCTGTTGAATCGAAAGTGGACCCGCCGGTTCAGGATTGAACAAAAGCGCCACTTCGCTGTACACTTAGGAATGATAGCGCTATATCAGAGGAACTTGAGAATGGAGAACATAGATGATTCAGCAGCAGGGGATCGAACGGATTAATGTGGGGATTTTTGCCCATGTCGATGCGGGGAAGACAACAACTACGGAGCATATGCTCTATGAGAGCGGCCGCATTAAGGCGGTGGGGAGTGTAGATAGCGGAACAGCTGTAACCGATTCCATGGAGGTAGAGCGCCAGCGGGGGATTTCCGTGCGTGCAGCCTTGGCGTCGTTCGAATGGCGGGGTGTGCAGGTGAATCTGGTCGACACACCGGGGCATGTCGATTTCCTGTCCGAGGTGGAGCGAAGCCTGCGGGTGATGGACTGTGCAGTGCTTATTCTGTCTGCGGTTGAAGGCGTACAGGCCCAGAGCGAGATGATCTGGAATGCGCTGCGCAAGCTGGGGATTCCGACGCTGATTTTCATGAACAAAATGGACCGGGTTGGCGCAGATCCCGAAGCTGTGCTGGCCCAGGCGCGAACGTATCTATCCGGTGATATCCTTCCGGTTCAGCAGGCTCTCGGTCAAGAGCAGGATTATGCCGGAGCCGTGGACTTATGGGCAGAAGGGGCCGACCCTGCGCGGACGGAGCTGCTGGAAGCACTGGCTGAGCGGGACGAGGCGTTGCTGGAGGTATATATGTCGGGTGCTCCGCTTGCTATGGCAGATTGGAAAAAACAGCTGATCGCCAAAACAGCCTCGGGTACGATGTTCCCGCTCGTCTACGGTGTAGCTGCCAAAGGTCTTGGCATTACGCAGCTGCTGGACGCGATGACCGATTATTTTCCTCGTGCCGGGGGAAATCCGGAATTGCCGGTGTCCGGCATTGTGTACAACATTCAGCGTGACAAAAGCATGGGCCGGATGGCCTTCGTCCGTCTCTACCAAGGCACCATCCGCAACCGGGACACAGTGATGAATTACTCGCAGGAGGTTCAGGGAAAGGTAACGCAGATCCGTAAGGTGGAGGGCGGACGGACGGAGGATGTCGGTACGCTGGAGGCCGGGGATATCGCCGTAGTCTACGGGCTGACCGGGGTCAGAATCGGCGATGTGCTGGGTCTCCCGGATGTTATTCCGCAGGAAGCGAAGCTGGCGGTACCGCTGCTGACGGTGCGGGTGCACTGGGAGGCCGATATAGATGAGCATCAAGTCATCGGGGCATTTCAGGAGCTGGCTGATGAAGATCCGCTGCTCGATACCCAGTGGCTGCAGGATGAGCGGGAGCTGCACATCAAGGTTATGGGTCCGATTCAACTGGAAATTCTGGACAGTGTGCTGGAAAGCCGTTACGGCCTGAAGGTCACCTTCGGCCAGCCGTCCGTCATCTACAAGGAAACTCCAAGCCAGGCGGGTGAAGGTTATGTCGCCTACCTGATGCCGAAGCCGTGCTGGGCTATCCTGCGGTTCAAGATTGAACCGGGGCCGCCGGGCAGCGGTCTTCAATATGAATCGCTTGTCCGCAGCTCCGATCTGCTGCCGCAGTATCAGAATGAAACGGCCCGCCGTGTCCCGGAGGCGCTGATGCAGGGACTCTACGGCTGGGAGGTTACCGACCTGAAGGTGACGCTGACCGAGGGGCAGCATCATGTGTGGCATACCCATCCGCTGGATTTTGCGGTGGCAACGCCCATGGCTATTATGGATGGGCTGAACCGGACCGGCACCAGGCTGCTGGAACCGATTCTCCAGGTCCGCATCGTCGTTCCCGAAGAGAACGGCGGCCGCGTCATGAACGATCTCGTGCAGATGCGCGGCACGTTTGAGCCTCCGGTTCTCCAGGGTGAGCGGATGATTATCGAAGGACGGCTGCCGCTGGCAACGTCGCTCGAATATCCCGTCAGCCTAAGCTCCTACACGAAGGGGCGGAGTACGTTCACTTCTTTTTTTGCCGGCTACGAGGAATGCCCCCCGGATGTTAGGGCCGAGCGCACCCGCCGGGGCGTGAACCCGCTTGACCAGGCCAGATATATTCTGAGCGTGCGCAAAGCACTGCAAGGGTAGAGGCGGAGGTTGCCCCTGGTGCATGGTAATCTGTACAAAGAATCTGTAATGACGGCTTAGTCTTACGGATTCTTTTTTTGAAAAGCACGCTGGAATGATCTTCGGAATTCATCTATATAATGGGTTACCTGAACAAGCGGAGGGGTACAGATGATCATTTGGGCAACACTTTTTGCGATAGCAGCTGGTGTAGTTTTATCGATATTTCTTGGGTCTTACGGTATTCTAGTGCTGCTCGCAGTCGCTTTTGGCATGGTGACGAGCACGTATGTCAGGACCAAAGAGATTCATTCGGATCTCCAAATCATCAAGGAAAAGCTCGGAATCACGGATGAAGGTGAAACGGGCCTGAGCAATGAAGAGATAGAGGCGGAGCTGGAGCGTGAACTTTTGAAAGATCATTGAAAAACGGTAAGTTAAGGGATAGAAAGTGTAGTAATTAGCAAAAAGGTCTGCGTACTCGATGAGAAATGGCGTACAATAGACGATGTATAGTTAATTTTGAAAATGAATGCGTAGCCTGTGGTGCGAATGTATAGTACCCATGAAATCCCCGGGTCCTTCGCACCAGATTTATTACATTATTTGCATGATTTATGGATGAGTTTAGCGATTAATTTAAGAGTTAAGTGATTTTTAGGCTTTATTAATGTTTTTTTATCCCTTTTTTAGGCGAAAATCGCTGTCGCTCCTCACGTGGGAGCGTGGATTGAAATACAGTGCGTGATGAAAAGATTGTGTTGATCACCTGCGTCGCTCCTCACGTAGGAGCGTGGATTGAAATGTAATTACTAAGTCGTCAAAAAGAATTCTTTGTATCGTCGCTCCTCACGTAGGAGCGTGGATTGAAATATCCTCTTTTTGTTGCTTGTCAACTATGGTATTTAGTCGCTCCTCACGTAGGAGCGTGGATTGAAATTGCGCCTTAACGAGATCGTCCGCGAGCGCTATAGACGTCGCTCCTCACGTAGGAGCGTGGATTGAAATATACGCAAGTTAACGTCAATTAAGCGGCTGCCTGGTCGCTCCTCACGTAGGAGCGTGGATTGAAATAAAACCGTCTAACCAGCACCGTCACAGACGAGCTAGTCGCTCCTCACGTAGGAGCGTGGATTGAAATGAAAATGTAGACAACGGAAATGGACAGATGGAACGTCGCTCCTCACGTAGGAGTGTGGATTGAAATAATACGGCAGCGAGTACATAGCATAAAATCGACGTCGCTCCTCACGTAGGAGCGTGGATTGAAATCTTCCTGCTCATAAAGTATTTTGCATCTGCAATACTGTCGCTCCTCACGTAGGAGCGTGGATTGAAATATATCCATGCTCATCGTTTATCTCTCCTTATAGGGGTCGCTCCTCACGTAGGAGCGTGGATTGAAATATGCTGATGCTCAACCCAAATGTATGCTTTGCATGGTCGCTCCTCACGTAGGAGCGTGGATTGAAATCGACATGGGTTGTCACACGCTGCGGAAAACATTCGTCGCTCCTCACGTAGGAGCGTGGATTGAAATCAAACAGCCTGCTGAGTCGCCGGGAAGGTCAGTCGTCGCTCCTCACGTAGGAGCGTGGATTGAAATGAATTCAGTCTGATCTTTAGGATTTACAGTCTTGTCGCTCCTCACGTAGGAGCGTGGATTGAAATCTTCCGGTCCGTGGGGTTAGGACTGGTGAAGCATGTCGCTCCTCACGTAGGAGCGTGGATTGAAATTCAAGGCGCAGAAACAGAACGTGGATCAGCTAAGGTCGCTCCTCACGTAGGAGCGTGGATTGAAATCAGTGAGGCCCGAGCCAATCGAAATAACCAAAGTAATGTCGCTCCTCACGTAGGAGCGTGGATTGAAATATAGGAGGGATTCGAGTGGCAGAAGCAAAAACAGTCGCCCTCACGTAGGAGCGTGGATTGAAATCTACCACTCTACTGTATTAGATGCAGAGGGCTTAATGTCGCTCCTCACGTAGGAGCGTGGATTGAAATCATGCAGACCTGCGTGTTAGTGTTGGGTGCTACCAGTCGCTCCTCACGTAGGAGCATAGATTGAAATTGAAGGCGACTACAACCGCAACGGGTACAACTACGTCGCTCCTCGCGTAGGAGCGTGGATTGAAATTTACCGGATACGCCGGCCTTCTCTCCGTAGTATTGTCGCTCCTCACGTAGGAGCGTGGATTGACATCAGTTAACGGTATCTCCAGTACCAGTATCGTCGCTCCTCATGTTGGAGCGTGGGTTGAACATTAAATAAAACCAGTATATATGTAAACCCCAAAACCCCAAAACGGTTAAAAGCCCACAACTTACTGATAAGGTGTGGGCTTTTAGACGTTTTGTTGGCTTTGCCGAAATTTGTAAAGTAATGTTCAGAAGTGTTTCAAAAAATGTCGTATTTTTCCATGAGGGGATGATATGATGAGGGAAATAGAGTTTCTAAAATGTAAAGTTATGCGTCCCATAACAAATAAGCTGTCGTTTGAATCAGTTGATTATAAAGGAGCCATTCCTGTAATGAATTAATTTGAGGTTTGAATGAAAAAAGCGCCAGCTGTATACTGGGAAACGTTCCGTCCAGAGAACAAATTCCAGCGCAGGAGGCACTCAACATGAAGTATAAACAATCGAAGAAACAGAATCAACGGATTATGAGAATTTCCGACAAGACCCTTGTCGTAGGCGCAGACATCGCTAAGGAAACCCATGTGGCCCGAGCCATTGACTTTCGGGGAATTGAACTGGGGAAAGATTGTGTATTCTCCAATACACGAACAGGTCTGGAGCAACTGGTACAGT
>NZ_LVWH01000093.1:0-1920 GCF_001909045.1 Paenibacillus sp. P3E
AAGGACATGTTTCCACCCTACAAAACAGGGCGTCCGTCAAAATTAAGTGAAAGAACCATGTTTAATGCTTTTTTATGGATCGCTCGAAGTGGTGCTGCCTGGCGCGATCTACCGGAGGAACGCTATGGTTCATGGAAAACGGTCTACAGTCGCTTCTGCAAGTGGCGAGATACCGGACTGCTTGTCGCGATCTTCCAAACTCTTCAGGTCGAACCTGACTTTGAAAACTTGAGCATTGATTCTACATCGGTCAAAGCCCATCAACATAGTGCCGGTGCTAAAAAAACGCCCCAGGACACAAAGTGAATCAGCACATCGGCGTCAGTCGTGGCGGAAAGACAACCAAACTTCATACTGTCGTCGATGGATTAGGAAATCCCCTCGCTTTTCTTCTGACGGGTGGTCAAGTCTACGATTCCGTTCCAGCGATCGATTTACTTCAGAAGCTTGATATTACAGGAAGTCATATTCTTGGCGACAAAGCCTATGGCTCAGAAGTGATTCGGAATTGGATTACAGCTAAGCAGGCATCCTACACTATCCCGCCTAAAACGAATAGTCAAAACCCATGGGAAGTCGATTGGTATCGGTACAAAGAGCGACACTTAGTGGAGTGCTTTTTCAATAAAATCAAACATTTTCGCCGTGTGGCTACTCGTTACGACAAATTGGCCAAGTCATTCTTGGCGTTTGTATACGTAGCTGCCATTTTCAAATTGACTCAATGAAAAGTTTTCAGACACGACCTAGTGAAATTATAAATTGAAAAAAACTTTGGAGGCACAAAATAATGCCATTCACCAAATCTGATTTAGGAGCACAAGCCTCATGGAAAGGCTATTCTTCCCAAACTTTATATATTGCTGCGCGAATAGTTGAGGATGTGGACTCACTAGAATATTATCCAGAACAGCTTGAAGATTTACTGATTAAAAGTGATGGTGAAGTATCTGAGGTAGTACAAATTAAAGACTTAGGTTCTGATTTAAGTATATCAAGTCTTGCTTCTACTAGTGCCTCACTGAAAAATGAGGGTTTCTTTCGAAGAGTGTTAAGTTTGCGAAAGTCAGAATCGAAGAGGTTAATTGCAAAGGTTGTACATTTTGGAGAATTAGGAGATGAACTTAATGGGTTTATTAATGGAGTCACTACTTCTTTAGTGAGTATTAAGGATAAACTTGTGAAAAACCACAATTTATTGTTAGAAGAAGCTGAATGGATTACGGAGAGAATGGTATTTGAAAAAGTTGATAAAGTAGCTCTTCAACTTAAAATAGCAGAACAAATTAAAGGCTATATTCCAACAATGATTGCTCCTACTATTATGCAGGATTTACTGATTCAGTATGTCTCAGATCTTTCAAAAGCTAAAGGATATACTTCAAAATCAATCTGGAAAGAAAAGATACATAAAATTGGTCGTGATATGGCTGCAATAGATGGATATTTCAGAGAATATGGAAGTTCTCTTATAAGGTTGTCCGATATTGAGAATTATAAAAGTTATGAAGAGATGAAATCAGAATATGAACAAGGAATATCTGCTCATCCCGCTCATATACGCTTTTCACTGGATTTCGAACGAATAAACTGGCTGGAAAAAATTGAAGCTGCGCTTGTTGAAAATAAAGCAGCAATTATTAAGGGGGCTTCTGGACAAGGGAAAACTTCGTTATGTTATAAATATTTGATTAAAAACTATGCTGAAGAACTTGTGTTTTGTGTAAGACAAATTCAAACACAAGGACAAGCAGAAAATCTAGTAAAAGCGATATTGGGACTATCAAATCATTCAACAAATATTATTTTATATATTGATGTTAATCCTGGACAAATACACTGGACTTGGTTAATTCGAGAGCTTCAAGTAAGAGGGGGTAAAATGCCTGTTATTATATCAATTCGTGAAGAGGACTTCAA
>NZ_LVWH01000094.1:0-1872 GCF_001909045.1 Paenibacillus sp. P3E
GTGAGACAGTTCGGTCCCTATCTGTCGTGGGCGCAGGAAATTTGAGAGGAGCTGTCCTTAGTACGAGAGGACCGGGATGGACGTACCGCTGGTGCATCAGTTGTTCCGCCAGGAGCATGGCTGAGTAGCTACGTACGGACGGGATAAGCGCTGAAAGCATCTAAGCGTGAAGCCCCCCTCAAGATGAGATTTCCCAGTATGTAAGACCCCTTGAAGACGACGAGGTAGATAGGTTGGAGGTGGAAGTGCAGCAATGCATGGAGCTGACCAATACTAATCGGTCGAGGGCTTATCCAAATCATAAAACGCAGATTCGTTTCGGATTCAGTTTTCAGGCGATCCAGCCTGATATATTCCCTGATAGCTCAGTTGGTAGAGCACTCGACTGTTAATCGAGTTGTCACAGGTTCGAGTCCTGTTCGGGGAGCCATATGGAGAGGTGTCCGAGTTTGGCCGAAGGAGCACGATTGGAAATCGTGTAGGCGCCACAAGCGTCTCGAGGGTTCGAATCCCTCTCTCTCCGCCACTATTATTAAAGGTATGGCCCGTTGGTCAAGGGGTTAAGACACCTCCCTTTCACGGAGGTAACATGGGTTCGAATCCCATACGGGTCACCAATTATTTATACCAGGCGCACATATGGAGGCTTAGCTCAGCTGGGAGAGCATCTGCCTTACAAGCAGAGGGTCGGGGGTTCGAACCCCTCAGCCTCCACCATAGTGCTTTTGATAAGTTTTTACTGACGCGGGGTGGAGCAGCCCGGTAGCTCGTCGGGCTCATAACCCGAAGGCCGCAGGTTCAAATCCTGCCCCCGCAACCAATTTGGAACCGTGGTGTAGTTGGCCTAACATGCCTGCCTGTCACGCAGGAGATCGCGGGTTCGAATCCCGTCGGTTCCGCCATTAATTTGGCCAATTTTATATGGCTCGGTAGCTCAGTCGGTAGAGCAAAGGACTGAAAATCCTTGTGTCGGGGGTTCGATTCCCTCCCGCGCCACCATTTAAATACAACTTAATATGCCGGTGTAGCTCAATTGGTAGAGCAACTGACTTGTAATCAGTAGGTTGGGAGTTCAAGTCTTCTCGCCGGCACCATCCTCGGAGGCTTAGCGAAGTGGCCAAACGCATCAGACTGTAAATCTGCTCACGTACGTGTTCGGTGGTTCGAATCCATCAGCCTCCACCATTTTTAGGGGCATAGTTTAAAGGTAGAACAACGGTCTCCAAAACCGTTGGTGTGGGTTCAATTCCTGCTGCCCCTGCCAAACTAATTTTAAAAGCTAAATATGGCGGCCGTGGCGAAGGGGTTAACGCACCGGATTGTGGTTCCGGCATTCGTGGGTTCGAGACCCATCGGCCGCCCCATTTCTTTTAAAATGATTGTTTTGTATGTATTCTAACAGTTTCATATGGCGACTGTGGCGAAGGGGTTAACGCACCGGATTGTGGTTCCGGCATTCGTGGGTTCGAGACCCATCAGTCGCCCCATTTATCTAAATTGAATATTGGGGATTAGCCAAGCGGTAAGGCAACGGACTTTGACTCCGTCATTCATAGGTTCGATTCCTATATCCCCAGCCATTTATGCGGACGTGGCTCAGCGGTAGAGCATCGCCTTGCCAAGGCGAGGGTCGCGGGTTCGATTCCCGTCGTCCGCTCCATTTTTATGGCGCCATAGCCAAGTGGTAAGGCAAAGCTCTGCAAAAGCTTTATCCCCAGTTCGAGTCTGGGTGGCGCCTCCATTTTTATTTAAGAACTAATTCATATGTATATGCCGGCGTGGCGGAATGGCAGACGCGCTCGACTCAAAATCGAGTGGGAAACCGTGGAGGTTCGAGTCCTCTCGCCGGTATACCAAAAGGGTTTATAAATT
>NZ_LVWH01000095.1:0-1848 GCF_001909045.1 Paenibacillus sp. P3E
CAACACACCATCCGTTCTATAAATAGTTACCTATATTATACAACATTAACGCGGTGTCGTTTTAAATTAATTGCATATAAATCAGGCTGTCGAGACTTTCTCGACAGCCTGAGCACCTTAACGGGTGCTTTTTTTATTTGGAGGTATCAAAATGGACATAAGAATCATACCGTAATTTCAATGGTGGGGTTTGCTCTACTGAGAAGGTTTTCCGGGGGGTTCACATGCCATCATTAACATCATGTACGATGGCTTCTGTTGCGATATTCGCAAGCACACCTTTTGTTTCACTCAATCTCACGCTTACCATAGTATTGACAGTGTTAAGTGCAGTAACAATATCTTTGTTTCATTATTTATCCAAAAAACACCTCGTCTTTTCTGGTATAATTATATTGCCGAATTTGATATTTTTGTCTCCGGTATTATCTCTCACATTTGCTATTCAAACACTTACAGTCATATTGAAAGGAGGTGGGAAATTGAAACAGTCATTGGCTCGTATTATTTCGGAAAAGTTGGAGAAGAGCGCAAAGCGCACTATCACACTCAGAAAACATTCCTAGGAGCTCAAAAGCTTCCTGTCGAACTTGAAAACCTCAAAAACGAAAATAAGTAGAGATACAACATGGATAATACGATACTAGTGGTTAGGATAGTAAACGGGAAAGATGCCGGAGAATTTACATATTTCGACATGAAAGATGTAAACTTTATTGATTTGTGGTCACCGAAGAAAAATTATAGAGTTCCTCGATTTCATACAGATGATGGTGAGTTCACTGTATTGTTGACACTTGAGGCCTGTGAAAAGGCATTTGCCTTCCTCACACCACTTGATTCTGGTAACCTTGTTAATTTGGGTAAGATTAGCTACGCCACTGAAAAATTCAATGCTATCACGGTTTTCTTCCCAAATGGAAGTTCAACCAGCGTAGCAAAATATAAAAGAGATCTAATACATCAACACATTAAAAAGCTCTGAAAGCGAAGAGCTTTTTTTGTTTACGTATATACCATATATGGGTAAATAATGCAACTAAAATCGAACCTAGGTTCGATTTTAGGATAACAATGTCAGGATTCGACATATTTCATTGTTACATTAATGGTAAAATAGATTTGTAGACAGAGAGATAAATATAAGTGGGGCGAACCGATACAACACTTTCAGAACATTTTGTTCCGAAACTCCCAAGGGGGCGGCTAAATGCCGCTGTTTACTCATCATCTAGAGCTTGATCCATTCGTAAAATTGGTCCATTGGGACTTTTAAAATGGAGGAAGCCGTGAACATCGCTTCTGGACTCATCCGTCTTTCGCCAGAACAATAGTATGATACTACACGCTCAGAGTATCCTGATATCGAAGCGAAAGCAGCCTGAGTCATACCACGCGAGTCAAGGTGATCTTGAAGTAAACATCTCCCCCGGGAGTATTGAACCACGTTTGATTTATCTCCTAACGGGTATGGGGGTGATAAGATCCTATCTTTATGATTATATCATGATAGACAATTACGGAGAACAGGAGCAAGGGTTCGCCCTGGCAGACGAACCCTAACAAAAATGCTTAATTTAAATTTCGTATTTAATGTAACATATTTCAGCATATTTGATAACGGGATTTAAATTTCAAATACCTGTTGACATCATTATTTTTTGCATATACAACTCTTAAAGGGGAATACATTGATGAATCACGATCATACAATAATATATAATAATCCAGTGGAAGAGAAATACTTAGAATTCAAAGTCAAGATCGCACTTGCAGTGTTGGATGTTCCTTTGCCCACCAAAGTCAAAATAATCACTCCAAATAAAGTATATCTTTTGAGTATAAAAT
>NZ_LVWH01000096.1:0-1743 GCF_001909045.1 Paenibacillus sp. P3E
AATTAAGTGAGGGTATGTAAATGTTTAGTAAAAAAACTATCTTAATAACAGGTGGTACTGGATCATTTGGGAATGCTGTATTAGAACGTTTTTTAGATACAGATATTGGTGAAATTCGAATTTTCTCGAGAGATGAAAAAAAACAAGATGATATGAGAAAACACTACAATAATGATAGAATTAAGTTTTTTATTGGAGATGTTCGTGATTTATCAAGCGTCAAAAATTCTATATATGGGGTTGACTATATATTTCATGCTGCTGCTTTAAAGCAGGTTCCTTCATGTGAGTTTTTCCCTTTGGAGGCAGTTAAAACTAACATCCTTGGTACAGATAATGTATTAACCGCTGCAATTGAAAGTGGTGTAACAAAAGTAATTTGCTTATCTACTGATAAAGCCGCATACCCTATAAATGCAATGGGTATATCTAAGGCCATGATGGAAAAGGTTTTAGTAGCTAAGGCGAGGACCGTATCTCAAGAGAAAACAATGATTTGTGGCACAAGATATGGGAATGTTATGGCGTCTAGAGGCTCTGTTATTCCGTTGTTTATTGAACAAATTAAAAAAGGGCAACCGTTAACTATCACAGATCCTAAAATGACTCGATATCTCATGAGTCTTGAGGAGGCAGTTGAGTTGGTCATATTTGCATTTTACAATGCCAATTCTGGAGATATTATGGTACAAAAAGCTCCTGCATCAACTATTGGAGATCTTGCGATGGCAATTAAAGAAATATTTAACGCAACTAATGAAATTAAGATAATTGGTACAAGACACGGAGAGAAATTATATGAAACATTACTTACTAAAGAAGAGCATAATAATGCAGAAGATTTGGAAGGATTCTATAGAATTCCTGCTGATTCAAGAGATCTGAATTATGACAAGTATTTTGTAGAGGGCGATCATGAACTTTCTGATTCGGAAGAATACAATTCGCACAATACAACAAGGCTTAGTTTAGAACAAGTTAAAATGAAATTACTAGACTTGTCATATGTGCAAAATGAACTTAATGAATGGAGAAGTTAGTCTTGAAATATCTAATATTAGGAGCTGCCGGAATGGCAGGACATACTATTTCTTTATATTTACATGAGCAAGGTTATGAGGTAACTACATTTACCAGATCCTACTTCCCGATAGGCAAGAATATAATTGGAGATGCCTACTATAACTTAGACCTGCTCTCTAAAGTAATTCTTGAAGGCGACTTTACAGTAGTGGTGAATTGTATTGGTCTTCTTAACCAATATGCTGAAGATAATAAACAAAAAGCTGTTTTCCTTAATAGTTATTTACCTCACTATATTAGTGATCTTACTAAAGAAATGAGAACAAGGGTTATTCATATGAGTACGGATTGTGTATTTTCAGGAAAAAAAGGAAATTATATAGAAGATTCATTTAAAGATGGAGAGACATTCTATGATCGTTCTAAGGCATTAGGGGAATTAGATAATGCCAAGGATTTAACTCTAAGAAATTCTATTATTGGCCAAGATATGAATGTTGAAGGCATTGGATTATTTAATTGGTTTATGAAACAGTCTAATGAAGTGAATGGATACAGTAGAGCGATGTGGAGTGGTGTTACGACACTTACTCTTGCTAAAGCAATTGAAAAGGCAGCTTTAGTGAATTTAGTTGGTATTTATCATTTAGTTAATAACGAGTCTATTTCTAAATTTAATCTATTAAGCTTATTCAATGCTTATTTCAAAGGTAATAAAAT
>NZ_LVWH01000097.1:0-1681 GCF_001909045.1 Paenibacillus sp. P3E
GTCTCAGTCCCAGTGTGGCCGTTCACCCTCTCAGGTCGGCTACGCATCGTCGCCTTGGTAGGCCATTACCCCACCAACTAGCTAATGCGCCGCAGGCCCATCCTCTAGTAGCAGATTGCTCCGCCTTTCATCCCTCGCCCATGAGGGTGAAGGAATTATCCGGTATTAGCTACCGTTTCCGGTAGTTATCCCAGTCTAGAGGGTAGGTTGCCTACGTGTTACTCACCCGTCCGCCGCTAAGCTTATCCCGAAGGATAAGCTTCGCTCGACTTGCATGTATTAGGCACGCCGCCAGCGTTCGTCCTGAGCCAGGATCAAACTCTCCAAATTGGTATTCAGAAAGAGCGATTGCTCATTTTGAAACATCTGACGAGAATAAAATATTCTCTATTTTTGGATCTCACTTGCGTGAAATCCCACTCACTCGTTGTTCAGTTTTCAAAGATCAAATTCTCATTTCCGTTCGCCGTTGCTTGTCAGCAGCGACCTTTATAATATATCATAGCACCCTCGATTTAGTCAACCTTTTTTTAATTTCTTTTTTTCGGTTGTCTTCCGCATGCTTTGAAGCTTATTACCTGCGTCAGAGGGACGAGTTATAATTTAACACAACATTAACATAAGCGTCAACTATAAATATTCCCTCTATTGCTCATCTCATGCAAAAAAAATCAACAAAAAAAAGAGAGCAGGTTGCCTCTCCTTAATCCATGTGTGATTTTCTTTTATACTTACAAGGTGTACCGTACTGTGTGACCATCTCCAGCCTCCTCGGCCCAAGAAGCAATCTCCCTAATCTGTGAACGGGATACAAGCTTACGCAACACCAGAGGCAGTTCAGCGCCAAGTTGACTAAGTCCCGAATGCTGCAGAAGTTCTTTTACACTCCAAGGTTCCTTACGACTGCCGAGTATATTCAATAATATGGTGCAGCAATCGGACATCTTGGACATAATGGCAAATTCGCAGGCTAGCAGAATGAGCTCCACTCTCTGATCCAGTGTCTCAGTACTGACAGTCAGCTCCTCATACAGCTTATGAACGGACGAATTAAGGCCTTTTACTTGCTCCCAGACTGCGGGGTCAGGAAAACAACCTGCCTCACTAACTTCAAGACGTGCCCAGTGATACAAAGCAATCAATACACAGTTGTAGGCATCCATTGTAAAGCCTGCTTCCATATACCGCTTGGATTTCACATACATATGCAGAAACCTGGAAAACTCCATGAACAGTATGCGTTCCTTGAGCGGCCCCTGAAACTGTATAATTTCCCGGCGCATTTCGCCTAGAATTCCTTTGGGGTCCCAAATGACTTCACCCGCTATGAGACTGGTAAGCAGTTCATTATTATCTCCAGCCATTACCGCTCTTTCCAGAGCAGAAAGGCCGACATGCACTGACTGTGTGCGCCGCTCTCCGGCTATCGTATGGGTAATAATACGTTCCTTCTCTTGCTCCTCATGCAGCATTAGTACTACCACATCAAAATCATGAAGAAGCGCGCTCTGAACCGGAGCATTGCCGGTCTGATGCAGAGCTACAGCGCCAAGGACGTTCTCGTCAAATGTTTCTCCACTAAACAAGGTCAAATTGGACAGTTCCATGCTTCCCTCCATCAAATTTGGCGAATTTGCGTCTGTCAGTTATAATTCTCTTAAATATTAATATTCTACATGTT
>NZ_LVWH01000098.1:0-1671 GCF_001909045.1 Paenibacillus sp. P3E
TCATTATAATGTTTTTTTCTATCGGAAAAACTGTCGGTTATTGAATTGATACGATCAATGCTTGAGAATAGGCCTGAAAAATTAATGATTGTGTCATATAAAGATTGCACGGAATCATTCAATCTAGAAGTGAATTGAAAAGCAATGACATATTCCCCTACAGTCATTCTATGATAATAGACGGAGTAGGCACCAAATATGAGAACAAATATTTGTGCTATCCACGTAATAGGATCAACAACAAAAATATTTTTGTTTTGCTCTCTGGCTTCTTTAAGCACAGATTCAAAATATTTTTTATATCTCTGATGAAAGATGTCTTTGAACCACTGTGTTCTATTATATGCAAGAATTTCGCGGGTTGCAGACAAACCGTTCTCTATTACTGCTACGACTTCTGTTTTCTTTTCTTTGGTCATAAAATTTTTTTGCTTTAATCGATTCCCGAAATATTTTCCTGCACAAATATAGGATACAGCAAGAAAGAGCAAGACTAAAAGGAGGATAGGATTAATGTACAGTATTATTAGGGATATAAGAATAACGCTTATCAACTGTTGCAATCCGGCTGGAATTTTGTAAGACAAATAATCACCAATTATATTTACGTCATCAGAAAAATAATTAACATATCTGCCGGTACTATTCTTAAGATAGCTGGATAGTTTTAACTTATAAATGTTTTTTAATAATTGTTGTGATAATTTTATTTTTATATGCATACCTGCTGTATGAAGGATCATAGGGGCAAGTGTATATAAGCAAACAGAGACCGACACCGCTATTAATAAAAGTGATGCAATAAATGGAATTTTCCCATAGTTTCCACCGATAAATATATCATCAACAATTTGCTTCTGTATAACTACAATTAGTAAATTCGCGATCATTTCAATATTAACTAATAGGGTGCCTAAAAAAAACTTCCATCTTGCTTCCTTTACATATTGCCACGCCCACCTAAGATACCCCATTCATGTCTTCCTCCCGATAAGAACTTGACAACAAATTATAAAAAGGCCCCTTTTTGTTCACAAGTTCCGTATATGTGCCTTCTTCTAAAATTTTCCCCTTACTTAAATAAATAATTCTATCGTAATGCTGAATTGATGAAAGACGATGAGCAATGGCTATTATCGTACGATCTTTTGATATATTCTTTATACTGTTATTGATTATTTGTTCACTTTCATTATCAAGAGCAGCCGTTGCTTCATCCAGTAAAATTATCTTCGGATTCTTTAATAACATCCTTGCTAAAGCTATTCGCTGTCTTTGACCACCCGAGAGTAACTGTCCTCTTTCTCCGATAACTGTTTCATAGCCTTGTGATAAGTGAGTTATAAATTCATGTGCATTAGCTTGTTTGGCTGCTTCAATTATTTGTTCATTTGTTGAGTCTGGATTTCCAAACTTAATGTTTTCAAGCACCGTGGAATGAAACAAATAGGTCTCCTGAAACACAACTCCCATTACGTCACGTATTGCTAAAATTGAAGTACAATCAATTGGAATTCCATCGATGTAAATTGTGCCCTGTGTTGGAGTATAAAACCCTAATAACAACTTCATTATTGTCGATTTCCCGTTCCCACTTTCCCCAACAATTGCTACTTTCTCCCCATACTTCACATGCAGGTTCAATCCTTTTAATATCGGATGGGTATTATC
>NZ_LVWH01000099.1:0-1598 GCF_001909045.1 Paenibacillus sp. P3E
GTACATGGTATAAAGAAATGTGGTCAAATAAAATGAATTAAGTTGGCATACTTTTATGGAACTCACAATTTAAATAAGATTACGCGGAGTTTAGTTCATGAATTTAGACTATCGTTTTTCCTTTTTTAATGGTTTGGGTAAATAAGTATTTTGCAATAATCTAAGCCCTTGTTACACAAAGGAATTTTGGATATAAAAAAGGACTCCACCCCAACTTGGAGAAGTTTTTTGGTGACCAAACCAAAACACTCAAGAGGAGGAAGCCCCTTTTGTATATTCTCCAAGAAAGTCTATTTTTCTTTGAAGAGCTTCAAAAAATCGAATCCAAAGAACGACTGTCCATCTTTTTCAGTGCATTGGACTTACGACCTTACGCCAAAGAATTAAGAAATCCCTCACCCCGAGGAGCGGAGGGACACTGTCGACAAGGTATTCTTCACGCGTTACTTGCGGCTCCCTTGGAGAACATCGATACGTTCACTGGCCTACAGCGCAGACTGGAGCTCGACCTTCGTTTTCGTTACCAAATGTGGACTTCGGCTGGACATTTCTGCCCCTTCCATTTCGACATTAAGCCGAGTCTTTGCCGAACTGACTCACAAAAGCCTTGCTCGGCAGTTGTTTGAGGACCTAGTGGTTCAGTGCCAAGAAGCTGAAATCATCGACGGAACTCATGTCGCTATCGACAGCGCAGCTATTCACGCTTACGAGAAAAAGGAACCCAAGCGAAAAAGTGAACTCACTGGTAACTCCAACTGGGATGCAAAGTTTGACACCGTTGGCAACAAAGTCAAATGATTTGGTTACAAGTTACATCTGGCCGTGGATACCAAAAGTGAACTTCCAATGGCGCTCAAGGTGACGCCTGCCCATGTGAACGATGGAGACGAAGGGCCTGCGCTCATGACGCTTGCCGCTGCGAGATCTAAAGCAAAATTCTTCATGCTGGATGCGGGCTATGACCAAATGAAAAACTACAAGGCGGCCCGGAACGTCAAGGCACAAGCCATCATTCCGCTGAATCCGGGGAATGAAAAGGAACCGCCAGCAGGGATTACCCGCAAAGGCACGCCCTGTTGTTCAATGGGATTTCCCATGACGTATTGGGGACAGGAAAAGGTACTTTTAAATTCCGTTGTCCACATGCGACAGGTCAAGTGGATTGTCCTTTAGGCATGGCTTCTTGTTCGTCCTCCAATTATGGAATGGTGGCTAAATTCAACAGTCAAACGGATCTCAGGCGTTATGCCTTACCGCATCGGGATAGCCGAGGCTGGAAGGAACTTTACACTAAACGAACCAGTGTAGAACGTTGCAATTCTCGAATGAAGACCTATTTAACTGCAGACCAACTTCACGTCTGGGGGATTCAAAAAGTGACCACTCACCAACATTTAAATGCAATTGTGTTACTTGCCTCTGCACTTGCCATTGCGAAGCAACGAGTACAGAACGCCGCTTAAAAATCTGTCCGTATGCCGATTTGCAACCCAAAACTCAAAAATGGAGCTTTTGATGTGGCCTGACTATGACTTTGTATCGAAAATTGAATTATTCAATATGCTCAAATAAAAAAAGATCATCATCCCCATTAACAT
>NZ_LVWH01000100.1:0-1593 GCF_001909045.1 Paenibacillus sp. P3E
ATAGAGATGAATATGGTAGTATATAACTATAAAAGCTAAGCACGATAACGGCAAACCTATCGAAAGGTAGGGACGCAAAGCTAAAGGGCCTTCCCTCTATGGATGGCAGCCAGCTACCGAATGAAGAGGCTTTTTTTGTTTAGTCTTCATATGAATCTAGCAGATCACTTTTAGAAGTGAACAGATAAAGCTTATACGATAACGGCAAACCTATCGAAAGGTAGGGACGCAAAGCTAAAGGGCCTTCCCTCTATGGATGGCAGCCAGCTACCGAAAGGGGTTTTATCCATGAAAAAGATCTATTTTATGCTATTAACACTGTTCGTAGTCGCCACTTCCGTTCAATTAGGCTCGGCAGAAGCTGCAAGCACAGATACAGGCTGGTTAAATACATCGCAACTGGATCAAGGTGTAATTGCAGTGTCTTATGACGTACCTATGGACAAACGCATTAAGTTGATGATCACCAAGGACAACAACAGCTATACTTACAATCTCTACGCTTCCAAGCCAACTGAAACATTCCCATTGCAGCAAGGTAATGGCTCTTATAAGGTTTCGGTTTTGGAGAACACTACCGGCAATAAATACAAAGTTATTTCTTCCGATACGATAGATCTTAGCTTGGACAATGCTAATGCCGTATATTTGAGCTCTGTACAGAATGTGAAGTGGAGTTCTTCCGATAAATCAGTTCTCAAAGCCGCCCAGTTGACACAGGGCCTAACCACCGACGAACAAAAGGTAAAAGCAATCTATAACTTCATCGTGTCCAATGTGAAATATGACTATACTCTGGCCTCTACGGTTACGACAGACTATATTCCGAACAATGATAATACACTCATCACCAAAAAAGGCATTTGCTACGATTATGCCTCATTGTTCGCAACCATGCTTCGCAGTCAAGGTATACCTGCTAAGCTGGTAATGGGGAACACAAGCTATGTGACTTCCTACCACGCTTGGAATGAAGTTTTGATTAACGGCGAGTGGGTAACTATTGATACTACAGTTGATGCGGGGCTGGGCAAGAGCAACCAAGCTACAGGATTGATCAAAGTAGCAAGCAAATATGCGGCAGCAAAGTTCTACTAATACGAGTAGAAGTGACTTTTATATAAGCTCGATTTGAAGATAACCCACTTAAAGATTAAGTGGGTTATCTTTCTTTATTAAAAGGGTTGCTTTTTCATATGACAATAGGGTATTATAAATAAGCGTTGTTGGAGCGCTGCTAAGTAAATGTGAATGACTAAATAGGTGATTCATAAAAGGCTTGCATTACTCAAATGAACGTGATATATTATAAGAGTTGCTGGTGACGAGATAATCGGCGCCGACGACGAGCTTGATCTTTGAAAACTGAACAACGAGTGAGTGGGATTTCACACAAGTGAGATCCAAAAATAGAGAATATTTTATTCTCGTCAGATGTTTCAAAATGAGCAATCGCTCTTTCTAAATACCAATTTGGAGAGTTTGATCCTGGCTCAGGACGAACGCTGGCGGCGTGCCTAATACATGCAAGTCGAGCGGAGCTTATCCTTCGGGATAAGCTTAGCGGCGGACGGGTGAGTAACACGTAGGCAA
>NZ_LVWH01000101.1:0-1589 GCF_001909045.1 Paenibacillus sp. P3E
ATTAAGTCAGAAGTATAAAATTTCGATTATAAAATATGCTTCATTAACTCATCCCAAGACAAAAAAATACGATTTATGTCTTCTTCAATAATTTCATTTCCGTATTGTACCTCAATAAATTCAAGATCAGTAATTGCTCTTATCCCATGCTTAGAGCCAGCAGGGATCTCCACAACCTGGCCCGCATATATACTGGATAATTTATCATTCAACACAAACTCACCTTTACCACTAAGGATTGTCCAAATCTCATTTCGATTATAATGGAAATGATAACTTAAATTTTTATCTGCTTTTACAACCACTTTCTTAGTTATGACTTCACGTTCTCCAGGTGTCTTAGCATAGTCAAGTATGCGATAATACCCCCAACGCCTTTCCTCATACATTGGAATCAAACCAAATTCGGCAATATCTTTTACTCTAGGGCTAGCATTTATTTCTGATACCAATATCCCATCGGGACTTGCTGCTACAATTATGTTTGATAATCCTAGTACTACGACTGGTATATCTAATTCGTTAATTACATGGACGTCTACACTATCTCCACTAATAACTCCTTTTCCTAACAGTGGTTCTGTCATTTCTTCAGTTAGAGTATTCCATGTTCCGAGATCTTTCCAGTAACCATTGTATGAAAGTGCAATAATGTTTTCGCTTTTTTCTAGCACTTCATAATCAAAACTAATTTTAGGCATAGACGCATATTCATGAAGCAAGTCCTCATAATTGATTAAATAATTCTTATCCCTAAGAATCGAAATAATTTTATCAAGTTTAAATGCAAATACACCGCAGTTCCACAAAGCCCCCATACCAATTAATTTTAGAGCTTGATCCTGTGTTGGTTTCTCTCTGAAGTGACTTACACTACATCTATTATTAATAAGTCCATTTACATCGGGAACAATATACCCGTATTTTTCAGAAGGGTATATTGGATTAACCCCAATTAATGCCAAATCAGCTTCATTGCTAAGGATTACTTGCTCAAGTTCCTTTAATTTCTCAAAAAAACCTTGTTCAACATAAGGATCAACAGGTATTACTACAATTACTTCATCTTTACTAACTTTTTCAACAGAATAAAGATACGTCACAGCAAGAGCAATTGCTGGAAATGTATCCCTTCTTTCAGGCTCTACAATTAAATTAGTTTCAGTCCCCAATTGATTTTGAATCATTTCTACTTGTGCTTTATTTGTAGCAATATATGAAATCCCCTCCAACTTAGCACATTTTAGTTGTTCCCAAACTCTCTGAATCATGGATTCTCTTTTTTTATCCTCATTTTTTAAAACCTTTAAAAATTGTTTTGATCTCGCATCATTAGATATTGGCCAAAGTCTTTTTCCAGAACCACCAGATAATAAAACAATTCTCATATGATTACTCCTAACTTTGAGGGTGATTTTAAACGCTACTGTTTTTTATTTTCCCTATAATATTTTTTGACTAAATACTCACCTAATTTTATAGATGGATTTTCAAAGTTTATCTACATTAAAGAGGCAACAGTTATAGAGACTGGTAATACGATCATAACCAATATTTGGAATTATGGTAACGAACCCATGGAATTGTAT
>NZ_LVWH01000102.1:0-1565 GCF_001909045.1 Paenibacillus sp. P3E
GCAGACATCGCTAAGGAAACCCATGTGGCCCGAGCCATTGACTTTCGGGGAATTGAACTGGGGAAAGATTGTGTATTCTCCAATACACGAACAGGTCTGGAGCAACTGGTACAGTGGATGAAGGAGCTTCAGCAGGAGCATGCCAAGAGCGACGTCCTCTTCGGCATTGAGCCCACCGGACACTACTGGTTTAACTTGGCCGAGTATTTGGGACAGCAAGGTATTCCTTTGGTCATTGTCAATCCGCACCATGTACACCAAAGCAAAGAACTGGAAGATAACTCACCGACGAAAAACGACTATAAAGATGCAAAAGTCATTGCCGATTTGGTGCGAAACGGAAAATACAGCGAACCTAAATTGCCAACAAGTATCTACGCAGATCTGCGAATTCTCATGAATCTTCGGGAGAAGATCATGGTGAACTTCGGACAGGTGCAAAGACGGGTGCAGAACTGGCTGGATCGCTTTTTTCCAGAGTACACGCAGGTATTTAAAGACTGGGAAGGCAAGGCTTCACGGATTACGCTAGGCGAGTTTCCCACACCAGGTGAAATCATCGCACTCGGTACAGAAGCCATCGTTCAGCGGTGGAAGAAAGACGTGAAACGAGCCGTAGGCACTAAACGCGCGCAGCACCTTATGGATACGGCGAGGAGTTCCATCGGACTGACCGAAGGACTTCCTGCAGCAAGAATAGAGATTCAAACGCTCCTGGAACAGTACGAAATGTTCGCCAGACAGCTCGAAGAGATTCTGGCCGAGGTGGAACGTCTACTGTCACAAATTCCGGGCACTGGAGAGATGCTCACCGTACCGGGTGTGGCTGTAGTTACGCTGGCGGGTTTCCTTGCAGAAGTAGGGGATCTAAGCGGTTACGAGCATGGACAGCAGATTATACGGCTGGCTGGACTGAATCTCAAAGAGAACAGTTCGGGAAAGAAAAAAGGCAAGTCCAGTATTACCAAGCGTGGACGTGCAAGGCTAAGGGCCCTGTTGTTCCGGGCGGTCATGCCCATGGTGGCAAAGAACACGGAGTTCAAGGCACTGCACCAGTACTTTACGAAGCGAAGTCAGAATCCACTGAAGAAAAAACAATCCCTTGTGGCTTTATGCGGAAAGCTCATACGAGTCCTGCACACGCTCGGGACCAAGCACATTCCATACGATGCAAACGACGTTTTAGGGCCGGTACGTCAGGCCCAGATCCAGATGGCAGCTTAAGTAAAACCGAAATCACGTTTCTCACCGGAAGGAAAGAACCAAGACAAAGGAAGCACGGAGCAGCCGCAGGAATCATTTCCATAAGGGCAACGACCCTGTAAAGGAGCAAGAAACGGCGTCCACCTCCTGAGAGGCCGAACGAAGGAATGTAAGGGCAAAGACCCCGCGTGACATGGGAGGGTAAGCCGTCAGGAGACAGGTGTGGATATCCAAAGTGCGATCACAGAACGTATCCTTGGGTTGGGGATGAATCCCCCGCTCTCTATTCCCGCCACCGGCTTCACCAGAAAATAATGTCATCCTTACATGACTTCTCCAGCTCTCAATCTGTCTATGGCTGA